>CAILAO010000677.1 GCA_903832105.1 uncultured Pseudomonadota bacterium
ATAATTGCCCAGGTAGTCATATTTTTCGAATAAGCAAACAACTCTCGCTATAGTTAGATTGTGACTTATTTCTTTAACTATTTTATCTTCGTTGTTGAACCATGTACGCAAATAATAGGGGTCCGTAGCCTTAATCGCCCTTTCAACTATACTTTTAAATCGAAAGCACCTATCCAAAAATTGTTTTTTCTTTCCTTTATATGGGTTCATACTCAAATGCTCGCTGTTAACACGTTTAAAATATCCTAACTGACTTCGAGCGCTTCTTTCAAAATTTGCACCACCTTCTTTTTGATGCATCGAGGCACATCGGAATTACCAGGACCCTTGGCGTGTTTGAGATCGAATTTGTCCGTGGTAAACTCAAAAGCGTAATGGATACGTTTAGAGCGATCACGAAGTCCTATGATTATTGATTCGCCCGATATGATCTTTTTATACCAGCTTCCGTTTCCCAGGCAGTTTTGAAGATCTTTCGCCCAACGAGACAGGTCTTCTGAGGTTTTTGCAACGGTCACAAAAAGCATGTCCCTGGTGATAGCTTTATTTTCAATACTTTTAAGCGCAGGCCACCGCGCTTCTAAGTCAAATGAAAGAGGTTTTGAATGCGGCAGCTTCAAATCAAGGGTCAAAATAGGTTCAACCTCTACTTCAATAGGCAGTTCAATAGAAAGACAAACGAGGCAGTTAGGCACCGCGCGGCCCAGAAAGTTAAGTTGTTCCCAGTTATTAAATCTTTCAACGACGAGTAAAAGAGGATCTTCGCTGGCTGAAAGGTTTTTAACCGCTTCGGTGACTTTGTTGGCGAACCTATTAAAAAGACAAAGTCGCTCGCCGAATTCACTGAAATCCAAAATGCTTTTGATTGATTTTTCTGACTCCTCCGTGAGTTTGATTACGCGCAGATTTTCCTTTTCATGTTGAGTAGTGAAGATTTTACGGAAAAGCGCACTGCGCACATCAACCAAGATCTCATCCACTTTTGGCGCTCCGTCGAGAACACATTCATATAACGCGTTTAAGATGACTCTCGTCTCTTTAATGGGTACCTTTTGTTCTAGGAGCTTTTTGAAAACCTTCCACGCTGTTTCGAGGTGATTTTTTTCAATCTGGGCTACCAGGAGCGGATCATCAATTTTAGCTTTGGCGAGTATGCTTAGAAAGTTCTCCGCGGTGAACAACCGACAGGACCACGACCATATCAGATTCTCTATCTGTTCTAGGTTAAATTGCATTGCAGGAAAATCAGGGCTAGATGCCAGGTTAAAAAACCAACTACGGAAGCTGAACTCTCGAAAACTAATGAGGAAATCATCATCCTTGATTGTCGGATTTAAACGGATAAAAATGGGAGCCAAGGGAAAACCTCTGGTATCGTGAAATCGCGTCCGCATCTTGTCCATAGCTTTTCTGAACTCGGCCAGAGAAAATCCTTTTCCATCATTAAAAAGTGTCTGCCCCAAATCGATGACAAAATATTCAGGCTCGGGCACGCAAGTGGACAATTTATTTGTGTTCACGGTTTCGAATTGAACGTCATCTACCATGGACCCGCACGCTTGAAAGAAAATAATCCCCGCGATTTCGTCGCACCACTTTTCTGGTATCAACTGCTGGTTTCCTGAATGCCGAGATAAAAAAGCAGACAAATCTTCATGAACATAGACTGGAATATTGAGCGAGTCGGCGATATCGTCAAGATGGGGTATCGAATCCTGCGTAAATTTTCCAAGCAGGATCGGCTGCGACAAATCCGGCGTCCATTTAATAGCGGCTCCGAACTGCCAATCTTCACCTGGTTTATCAACAACGATGACAGTGGCTTGTTTGAACATCGAAACTGTCTTGGATGGTGTTCTTTTTAATCGCAGTTGAAAGTTATTCATTTTTGACCACCTTTCTTCGTCGTATGGTGTATCTGTCCTATCGGCATCGAAGGTGACAAAATTTGTCAGCTAGTTCGTGGTGAGTTATCAAAAAAGAATCATATTTGGCTGTTACGCCAATATTTCCTGAAAAAACGCACTCAAATGAAAGCGTGAATTCCGAATTTGACAAAAATTGTCCGGAAAGATTCCGATAAGGATTCAGAATTTTGCTAGATCAGATATTTTGATCATTGTGAGGAAATCATGAAAAAAAAGACAATAAATAGGCATTCCGATGGTTCTACATGTTTAGAAGGCACAGTGTCACCATTACCAAAAAACTTTAAGCCTTGTTGCGACTTTTTTGAAGGTCATTTGTCATCATGTGCCTACAAAGTAAGATTTGATTGGAATAAATCAAAAAAGCATTTCGGTATAGCTGATCCTGTGATGTCAAATGTTTACACGCAAATAAACTACTGTCCTTGGTGTGGCAAAAAACTATGAAGCAGGTCAAAATTCGATAAAAAAGCAAGATTTCTACAAGAATATCAGAAAGGATTCCGATAAAGGTGGAGAAGAAGGCGGGTATTATATGGTTATCAAAATTATTTCTTCAGTCCAGGCTTTTCAATTAAATGCCTATCTTGAGAAGTTTGTGACAACCGCCGCAATGAATGGGAGTTTCCTAGACGAGGCGGCAACGTTTCTTTTGGAGTACGAAACTGAACCTGAGGACAGTTACGTGTCAAAACTTGCCCAGTCTTTACAGAAGATTTTTACCAGCCTCGAATTGAACGATGTTTTATTCATTTATAGGGGGAAAATTCCTCAAACTGTTGAGTTTAAAAATGAGAGGACCGAACGAGCGGTATCCTATCTTAAGAGCATGGGCATAAAATCGTTAATAAATGGGGCACTCAAGGTATCTACAGAATCGATATCTGAAGTCGCGGACCACCTTCTTTGGTTGGGAAAAAGAAATGGACACGCCATTTACTGCGGCGGGATCGGAAGGCCGTTTGTTTTAGGTATAACCCTTCATGGCCTTGTTGTATGTTTTTTCTATTCTTTCAGCGAGACAGATAAATTTTTAAAGAACGCTATTGAGGGTGGTTTTAAGAAAAAAGCTATGGTGAAAATACGCTATTGAACCGGCCACGAACCTGTCGATATGTGGGTAACGCTAAGCGTAAAAAATTAACCGCGAAGAACGGATAATTGACTTACACAATATTTCTTCAGTTTTGAAATAAATTCATCCGGAACATCAAATAACTCAAATGGTTCGTAAAAGGAGTCCAAATTAGCTTCAATTTCGTCTACATAATCAGTAACGAACGTTATTTTAAGTCCGAGCTTTATAGCTAATTTTTCAAAATGCTCAGACGTGAGACCGCTGCACTTTCCCTCAATAGGCAGTCCAAGTTGATTGGGATCTTTTAGGGCAAACATGCGGACTGGCAAGACGTCATAGAATGGCGCCAGACCGAATTTATGATTTTTCAGGAAGTCATGCATGATAGAGAAGTTTTTTAAATGGCCATCACAATTTCCAATTATAAAATTCAGCAAAGTCATTTGCAGGAATCTCTTTAGGCTTTTTTCTCTTTCTTCGTGATCGACAATCTTCTTAAGGATGCTGGCTATTTTTTCATGCGAGCTCTTATACTTGTCGCGAATTGCTAAAACCTGCGCCATATCTTCCGTATGTACTTTCTTTCCATGAGCACGATCAAAACGTTTAGACACCAAGGCCGGCTGGCTATCACTTAAA
>CAILAO010000678.1 GCA_903832105.1 uncultured Pseudomonadota bacterium
ATAGGTTTTGCCGAAAGACACATGACAAGGTTATCGGAAAACCGAATCTTGGCTTGTCGCGTGTATCAATTCCGGCCATGGGTGCCATTAGGAATAAAACGAAGTTAGCAAATTTATGTCACTGGGATTAAGCGGTAACACGCCCTGTGGTCTATTACCCGTTTGGATTGAGAGTGACCCAGACTTCTTTAACGACGTCATCTCTTACGTAGTGAATGAGTACTTTTGCGGATCCCAAGTTGTTAACAATTTGGTCCCACGTTGTATCGTTTTTTACCCATTGTCGATCAATAAGCGTTACCACATCTCCAGCTATAAACCCTGCCCTGTCAGCAGGAGAGTCAGTTTGGATGTCCTCAATTTTCATACCGTCAAAAACCTGACCAGACCAAATTGTAACTTGAGCGGGTCTCATGTTGGCTCCAAAAAAATATCGGAGTTTAGAAGGCGTCGTTGATGACGATGTGGACAACGTTGGTGTTTCAGTAGTAACAGTGCTACCCGATCCCGAAGAAGCGCTCAATCCGTTAATAATCGCCCCTCTGGAAACAGCCTCTCTCAAAAAACCTTGAGCTTCTCCAGCCAAAAGGTTGGTCAGATTTGACCAACTGTCCCCCTCGATCGTTGTGGATATCATGACGCCAATCAGTTCGTGATTTTCATTCATAGCCGTGCCACCAGAATCGCCGCTGCCTATGTGTGATGCTCCGTCATCCATCTTGAAGGAGAAAATGTTGGCTTGGATGCGATCAATATTGTTCTGACCCAACCGTTTGGTGCCAATCCCGTGGTTGCGGAAAGATTCGTCGCTTCCAAAACCGACTATCGTGACATCCTGACCAATAAAAGGAGATTTTGTCGCCACGGGGATGAAGGAAGGGGCCACGCGCTTAGGGAAAACGACGACGGAAAGATCAAGTGGATAGTAGTTTCCCGCTCCAATAACAAAACCCGTTACGCCTGCATAGGTCACCGGCAAAGTTCTAAAGTCTTGATTAATACTGACAACACAATGTCTCGCCGTGATTAACGTCGTTTCCGAAACAAAAGTAGCCGAGCAACCGCTATCTGGCAACCTGACGGACGCCGGAAAGAACGATGAGTTAATTTGTTGACCCTCGGTTACTTTAAGTTTCGAACTTTCTGCTTGAAATGGCTTGCATCCACAAACAGAAAAAAAACAAACAATCGTCAATAATGTTTTGAATAGGTTTATGTTCTTTGGCACGATTTGCACCCCCATGTGGCCGGACAAAATCCAACCATCCCGAGAAAATTAGCGTTAATAAAACAATCAAGTGGGTTTAATGCAAATATTGGTCCTACAAATCCCTTTAAGATAATAGGCGCTAATTTGCTGTTAATATTGTTTTTTTTAATGTTCTGCGAAAGGCGTGTAGAAGACCCGTCTAACCATTTGTCAATCTGTGTTGGTGTTTAAGTCAGTGAAAAAATTGGCCGCTGCGAGAGTTTTATGAATTGCAACTATATTCTGGATGGCAAAGTGTTCTTTTTTAGGGTCAAAGCTAAACAGTTTTTAAGACAATATCTTCGAAAGATAATGGGCCTAAACGGCGTTTTGCCGCAAAAAGCATCGGCTTAAAGGGGGGGCTCGGGGAATTTCGAAATACGTTTTTTCAACAAGTGTCCGGTTAAAAAATTAGACCGCCATCAACGGACAACACGTGTCCTGTAATGTATGCCGCTTCATCCGAAGCAAGAAAATAATAGGCATTTGCCACGTCACTTGGCTCTCCAAAACGATCCAGAGGGGTTTTCTCTTTTAATGGGGCCATAATTTTTTCCGGTACTGTCTTAACCATTTCAGTCATGATAAAGCCAGGGGCAACCGCGTTGACCCTAATACCACGTTTTCCAAATTCTTTTGACCAAGTCTTGGTAAGACCAATGACTGCGGCTTTAGTCGCGACGTAGTTCGATTGTCCGACATTTCCGTAAAGAGCCACAACCGATGACGTATTAATAATAGATCCCGTCTGTCTTGAAAACATGTGCTTCAAAACGCCTTGAGTGCAATTAAAAACACCTTTTAGATTAATATTAATGACACGATCGAAGTCTTCTTCTTTCATTCGAATCATAAGACCGTCACGAGTTATACCTGCGTTGTTAATAAGACAGTCGATTTGTCCGAACTCCTTCAACGCTTGTTCTACCGCTTTATCAACAGAACCACGATTTGATACATCCATCACAGCCGCAATCACATTTTCGCTGCCGTATTTATTCCCGAACTCTTCTGCAGTCGAGAAAAGCATGCTCTCATTGACATCACACAATACAACTTTCCACTGCTTTGACGTTAAAAATCTTTCAGCCGCAGCTTTTCCGATGCCGCCTGCAGAACCTGTGATCATGACAACTTTCATATAAAACTCCTAGTTTTGTACACGCCCTTTATAAGTCCATGTCTCTCATGTCATCCAATTATTTTAAGCTAAAAGCAAGAAAAAACAAAAACAACTATAATTCTTTTACATTAGGGCGTGTGTGCAATTTAAAATCGTAGACATCGACTTCTACTTACTCTTGAGGCATAAACGTGATCTTTTCTCTGAAACTTTAGCTTTTTCGCGGTCCAGTCTTGATACATAGGTTACATTTTTTACCGGAGACAGAACCATTTGAAAGAGAACGTTCCGTCAGCTACACCGTTTCTCTATAAACTGAGGAGCTCAAGAGCTTTATCTAACTGCAAATCCGTTCCTGCCGCGTAAACTAAAGGTTGGTCCACGACCACGTCTGGCGTGATACCTTTTCCTTCAAACGGAATCGACTTCAAAAGCTCTTCCCGCGATTTATCAGCACCGGGAAAATAAAGCATAAATTGGGGGGGAATTAAAAAAAGTTCCGCAGTGGCTCCGGAACCGGCGGTCTTTGTTCCTACGAGATAGGCCCTTTGGCTATTTTGGAGGTGGTAAGCCATCCACTCCTTCCCGCTTTGGGTTCCCTTGTTAATGAGAACAATCATTGGTTGAGAAAATAACGGCAATTCTTCTTTTTGTCCTTTGTTTGATTCTTTTCCCAAAAAAGGCACTAAAAACTTTGCATAATCAGCGCTGCCGAAGCCATCCCGAAGATCCAGAATTAATCCATCAACAGATTTGCCTTTAAACTGTTTCAATTGTTCATTGAGTGCGGTTAAAAAATCGTCGCGGCTTATAAGCCAAAGGCGACAATATCCAATTTTTTTACGCCCTCGTTCGTAGACTCTCGCTGTATCTTTGACTGCCTTGAGGAAAGCCCTTTCCAAGTTTTCTTCTCTCAAAAAAACGCTCACTGTCCTAGGCTTTTCAAACGGAGTCCTTTTAAACGAAAGATTAACTCCATGTTTTAACTTTTTCTGTAAAAGATTTCTTGGAGAAAAGGACTCTTCATTCAATGTCAAAATTTCATCTCCCGGTAAAAGACCGCTTTCGAGAGAAACTTTGTCATTCCAAATACCGCGCAAGAACCATCGTTTGCCTTTTCTTTCAAACCAAGTCCCGGCATGCTGCACAGCATATTGGTCTGAAGCTTCAAGCGAAGAACTATAGATTGAACGAAGAAGCCAAAACTCATAGTCATCTTGCGAAAAAAATTGTGGCTCAATACTTTCAGTCTTTTTTAAAAGAGAATTAATTACAAACCCGAGAAACTCCTCTTTATTGGGAGAACCTGAAAAGCCCGCTTTCAGGCCCACTCGCGACGCTTCTACTTTCTTTTGCCATGAAGTTGGATCAAACTTAGGATCTACCAGGTGTTTTAAAGTCAAAGCGATGGCGTCATCAAAGACCTTAACGGCTTTTTCGACGGTAAAATCAGGCACATTTTGAGATGATTCTTTGTGATTTCTTGTTGGGATCTCAGACAAGCCCAACCCGATAAAAGAACACGCTAGCAAAATTACGGAATATAAACTCTTTAAAAACATGAGTCGCGTGAAGGATCTTACTTCACTTTTCCTTCTTTGAATAACACATGTTTCTGAACCTTTGGATCGTACTTTTTCGTTTGGACCTTATCTTTGTTCTTTTTCCTGCTGGTCGTATAGAAATAGCCTGTACCAGCCGTTGATACGAGCTTGATCAATTCACGTTGCTGTTTTTTCGCCATGACAGACCCCTTCTTTCAAAATCTATCTCATTAAAATTACTTAGTTTTTACAAAACGAATAC
>CAILAO010000679.1 GCA_903832105.1 uncultured Pseudomonadota bacterium
AACTAGATTTATTATTAAGAATCTCAACAACAACAGGGACCTGTGTGGTAAGCCCCAAATTATTGAATAAGAAAAGTCCACCAAAACACTTGTTTTCATCGTCATAGACCTCTCTTGCTAATATTTCCAGCGATGAAGCTGAGGCTTTTCCAAAACGAGTCTCTTTTACTTTAGAATAGACGCCCCTTTTTTTCCTTTCAATATGACCGCTTTTGGATAGACGACTTAGCGCTCTCGTCACAGCATTTCTAGACCAATTATCTGGAAACATTTCAACCGCAATGACCCCGCCAGTAGGCAGGTTATTAATTATCTTTAGTATTTTTTGCGTGATGCTTTCATTCATGTTATTCATATTGTACGAAAAAGCATGTTGCCAGTCAACAAATACTGTCCGTTATTTAGGCCCAAATAACGGACGCTTATCTATGTATCGTATTGATATAATATAGTATTATGATTTTATAAATTTCATAATTTGTTCGCTTTGATTGCGTTCCATAATCTACTAAATTAGTCAGGAACGAATTTTATTAAGTGATTAAGACCAACAGAAAAACCGTCAAGAAATGGGCAAGAGCACACAATGATTTTCGATGAAAAGGTGAGAACTGAAGTGATATCGAAAGAAGCTCAAAATTTAGTGATGTTAAAATATTGCACGTAAAAACACATGATTACTCGAAAGACTTGTGGCTCTTCAAGTCCCGCTCTTCGCATTCTCTTACTCCATGAAATCATTAGCAAATATGCTGGTCGAAAAGTCTTTTGGCAAGTTTTTGGCAAGTTCATGAACCACTCCCTGCCGCAAAATGGATGACATTATTGGTTTCCGAGACACCAAAATCAAGGATCTCAGTTTTTCCCACCAAGTGCGTTGGCGACAAGTGACTGTACCGCTCCGTCATCGTGATCGTCTGATGCCCCAAGATCTTTTGAAGGTCATAGATTAGGCCGCCTGCCATCATAAAGTTGGAGGCAAAGGTGTGGCGCATGTCATGAAACCTCAGGGGCTTGACCCCCGCCGCTTCGGCTAACTTCCTGAGCCGCGTTGGCGCATTGTGGAACCCGTACTTCGGAAACAAATAATCCGAAGTAGATGTCCGTTTCAATTCCACAAGGATCGCGAGCAAGTCACGGTTGATGGGAATCCTTCGGATCAACTTGTTCTTGGTGGACTCCTTGAGCTTGTCGGTGTGGTCGCAATAAGTTCGCTTCACCGTGATAAGCTTCAGTGAAAAATCCACACAGTCCCACTTCAGACCTCCCAGTTCCCCGCGACGCATTCCCGTGGACAACGCAGTAGCATAGACCGGAAAGTCGTCGGGTTCATGAACTCTCGCATAGCTTAATACACACCTGGATTCGTCCATGGTCCAAAATTCGAAATCTTTCTGAACCACGCGGAACGGCCTAACACTTGAGGCGGGATTGCAGGCTACAAATTGCCATCGCACGGCATCGTTTAACATCTTTCTTAACAGCCCGAGCGCATTATTGCAGGTTTTCACCGAAAGTTCCTGGTCGTCTCGAATCGTGGTCAACCAAAACTCAATCTCCCTTGGTGACAAGGATGAGAGATCTTTGCTGCCAAGATAAGGCAAGATTTGATGTTTAAGAAACTGTCGATCCCGAACAACAGATGACTCTGCTTTGTGATTGACCGCGTAGTGCTTCAACCAGTGAGACGCGAGCTGAGCCACCGTCATCTTGTTTTGGATTTGCATATGCGCTGGAACGCTATTAATGAGATGTTTCTGGCCAGACTCCCACCTCTCAGCATCTATCTTTTTAGCGAAGGTCTTAGAAATCTGCTTTTTGGCATTGACCTGGATAATAACTCGCCAGGAAACACCGTCTTTCTTCTTTCGTTTATGGATAGACATTTTTAACCTCCCCACTTCGGGAGTCTCTTCTGTCGACCCATTTTTCCCTTATTTGAATTTCAAAGAGCGCAAAACGTTTTCTTAACATCATTTTGCATCTCCGTCACTTTCTATAGGCTCTAACCAGGACGATATTTTGATCCACTTATCGATCTGATCTGGGTCAAAACGCAGAGAGCCGCCGACCTTTACAAACGGTATTTCTCTTCTGTAAACAAGGTTGTAGACTGTTTTTCGGGCAATATTGAGTAGTGTTGACAACTCAGAAATTGTTAACAGTTTTCTCATACAGCCCTCCTTCCCAGAGGAAAAAATAGGCAAATCCTAGAGTTTATCTTGTCGTTTTTCATCGACGTCCCCCATTTTCGTAGCCACCATAATCGGCGAGCCAAGGGTTGCAAGTTTTTTGCGCCCTTTAATCAAGGAATGTGGCAACCTTTATATTAGTGGAGCGCTTAACAGATCTTGCTACCTTTTACGGCTCTTGAACCGAAGGGAGATTTTTTTGTGACAGTTGCTTCACCTCCTTCTTAGTTATTTTAAGACCTTCATCAGAGCCGATTCCTTTAAGATTTCGGTGATCCGCACCTTCGAATCTGTGCTCAGATCAGAAGGTGTTTTTAGTTTCCTTAAGTTACCCTTATTCATCTAAGGGGCAGCGGGCCCATCAGGTATTGCATCAGATTAAACTGCATTAGTCCCGCGAACTCTGAGAATGTCGAGGGTGTTGATCTATTGGCACTTCATCGCAACATTCATTCCAAAGGTTCCATTGCTTTATAAAGTTCTCCATGGCAGAAACTCGATTTTTAATTTTTCTAGAAGTAAACATCGTCTCTTTAAAAAGACTTTGAAGATGCTGAGAGGATTTATCTATACTCAGACTTTGTTGTACAGGGCGCGACTTCAAGGCTACGGCTTTAATGTTCGCATTCAATACATTTAAATAATAGTTAATAGAACCTGCATAATTCTCAATAAATGACTCAAATGTTTCAACCTTAACCGTACATTCCGGGATATCCGCAAGTATTTTTTTTGCATGGCGAACAAATTTCATTTCCATATCAAAGCTAAATCGCACTTTGATAGACACAGCAGCCTTTTCTGAATAGTCTATTTCATCATCATAAGTCGTTACCCAAGCTGAATATGACCCTGAGTCTTGTAAAAAAGGTTTAAATTCGATTTTATTGCAGTTTTTACTCCACACGGATACGGAAGGGGTATACTGAGCCCTATACTTTTCCGAGTACCAACTTAAATCCATGAGTATATGAAAAACTTTTTCAAATACTGGATGGTTTTCAGAAGATATTTTGTTGTAATCTTCAATTGTAGCGGTTTTCATAAAAAAGTCCTTTCTTAGAATCTATCGAGATTAATACACGCAAAATCCAACAACCATTGTTGGTACATATTGTTTAACAGATAAATACTAGCCCTATTCATGTCAATCATACCTTTCATCAAAATCATCTTGCGGCGGATCTTCGTCAAACGGGTCTCTTTCTTTAACCCTAATTGGCCGGAAGAATTCATATTCCTCTAAGAGAGGTTCTTCCTCGTACATTTTTAAGGTTTCAGTGATGTTGTAAAGCTCGTCGAGAGCCTCCCTTTTATCATCTTCCGTCAGTGTGCTTTCGCCTGGTTCATTGACTTTCATAACTTTTAACTCCTGATACGCTGGTAAAACCGACATGATTGACCAATGTTAAAGATCAAAGTGCTAGATCAAATGATGCCTTCTCTATCCACCTCCTCAATTTTCGCCGGTTTTTCTTGCGGCCAGGTACTCTTTTTGCATCGTACAGAACACCCCTCGCACCGATCTGCTTTTGCAGCAAGTTCATCCGGAATTTCACAGAAACCAGCTGGTTTACCTCTCACAAAGGCAGCGGGATCCTCATCCTTGATGTGGCGAAGCTGCTGGAGATCACTATCTCCCAAAGTTTTGAGATATCCAATACCGGAAAATATCCTTCTTCGGTGGGCAATATCAGCTTCGCGCTGTTTTGCAACGCCGAGGTCAACCATACGCTTTCCAAAATTTCCGCCTGAAAGTGGCTTGATGTTCTGAGCCGAACAGAAGGCAGTGTACGTTCGAAACAAT
>CAILAO010000680.1 GCA_903832105.1 uncultured Pseudomonadota bacterium
ACCATGCTTTCTAAAAAAGTTGCTCAGGTTCGTTGAAACAAAGCCGATTTCCGATCATTTGGCCTTGTTTTGAAGCCCGCCAGGTTAAAAACGGGACAAACTATATTACAAGAAAAAATGGGACAAACTATATTAAAAACCGACAAAGAGCTGAGTAAATCACGAGACAATCGCGCATATTCACGCCGCTGTCACGTTCGAGCAAAGACTTGAGTGCTATAGCTTTTCAGATAAAGATTTAGGATGAAGTTGGCGGCTGGGCGACCTGCGCTCCCAGGGAAGGTAAATACTTTCCCATTAGCCCCAAAATGGACTTCGGAAGGTTCGCAAAACCAGCCAATTTTTCGTCAACTTTTTTGGTCAAGTCTTCGAAAGTTTCGAAATAGCGCATGTGGGTTGCCTTTTTTTTGACATTTCGCCAGAGATATTCGATTGGATTGTAATCCGGTGAATAGCGAGGCAACGAGAACATGGTGATGCGGGCGGTGTGTTGGGTAAAGAATTGTTGCATCGCCTTACTGGTGTGGTAGCTGGCACCATCTTGAATGATGATCAAATGCTGGCTTGTTTTCTTCAGCACTTCGAGCAGGAAGGCTTGATAGGTTTCCGAGTTAAACCGTCCGGTGTGTGTTGTGTAGAAAAAAGCCCCCGAAAGGAAATCAATCAGTCCCATGACTTTATAAGCCTTGCGGATGCCAGTCGTTTTGACGGTCGGTTGTTGCCCCTTGCGCGCCCAAGTGTAACTCAGGGAACCCCACTGGGCAAAAGAAGCTTCGTCGCCAAATAAAATCATGGCTCCTTTCTCTTCTGCCAGGCGCAAGATTTCAGGCCAGGTCTTCGTCATCCATTCTTTTTGTTCCTCGGCTACATCCCCGAGGTGATCTGACACAAAACAACCCCGTTGATACGAATATTTCATCTTATCCAACAGTTCCGCCACATAATGTGGCTCGTATTCCACCCCAAAACGATTGAAAATCCAGTCCTGGATCATGACCGTATTCCAACAACCACAATCATAGCCAGCAGCCTCCGGGCCAGCATCAATTGTCTCGCCTAACTCCTTTCTCTGTGCCTTACTCAGTTTTGCCGGGCGACCCGGCGAAAACCGATATACCAAACTATCCAGTTGTTTAAGAATGAAACTATTGACGTAGTTGTAAACGGTTTGCAAACTGAGTTTGAGTATGTGCGCAACTTCAGCCACGTCTTTACCATCGACGATGTATAAGAGCGCATGGATGCGCTTGATCAGCCGCAGTTGTCCCATGGCATACGCCTTCTGCAGACGTTCGTACAGACTGGTGAGCATATGATGGCTCAATTTAAGGCGGATGGCAATGGACATAAGGTTCCTCCTGCTGATTCCTGACGGTTTGATTTGATCAAGCAAACACCAAGTGTGATAAGCTTGTCACATTTCTTCCGTTTTGTCCAGCCCTTTTCCGGCTTTCCAAATCTTTTTCTGAAAAGCTATATGAGCGCGAAATCAATGACATGTTTGGGATCAGGATCGTCGGGCATCCCCTCACCCGCCGGTTGGTGCGCCATTCCTTCTGGCCAGAAACCTATCATCCGCTCTGCAAGGAGGCTGTCCCTCCTGCAGATTTTAAGGGA
>CAILAO010000681.1 GCA_903832105.1 uncultured Pseudomonadota bacterium
GTACGAATCTCCTCTCACGATCGCGTCGTCAGTCACTCTTAAAGCCTACGTCGTAAATGCGAAAGGGGCCGCTTCGAAAACCGAAGAAGCTGAATATGTGATTTATTTAGATCCGGCGCTTTTTACGATTAATCATGAAAACGGAGCTTTCTCATCTGTCCCGGAAGTATCGATCATTCTGGATGACTATGTTGAGGTTTTTTATACCTATTCGATTGATGGTAGCACGCCTTCAGAACCGACAAAATCGGATACAAAATATGTTTCAGCCTTTTCTCTCCCAGTGTCGATGAACGAAGACAAAATATTGATTTATCGCTTCAAGGGATTTGGAACATCTCCAACGGGAAGCGTCGCGGAATACGAGATTTCAAGAGAATGGCACGTTGATCTCAAAGTCCCTGCTGTTGCGATCGATGACCTAAGAACATGGGATCGCTCACCTTCTTTGACCGGTACGGTTGATGATGACACTGTAGTGATGAGTGTTGCGGTAAATGGAACCACTTATAGCAACGAAACTGATAGTGACGACGCTATCACATTAACCGGTACCGAACCTCCCTATGTTTGGACTCTTCGAGAGAGACTGATATCGTCGCTCAGCCCTGGCGTTTATGAAGTGATCGTTCAAGCTCAAGATTTAGTGGGGAACATAGGTTCGGATGCTTCCAGTAGCGAACTCACCATTGTCGCTGGCGAAATAGGAGACCCGCGCAACGCCTATCTTGACATTAAAAACTCTAAAATCGTGCGTGTATACCACACCATGCAATATAGTCTTAACAACGGCTCTACATGGAATGCCTGCAGCGACTACAATACAAGTATTACACCTGCAGTTGGTCAAAAAGTGTGGGTCCGTCAAGGGACCGATGATTCCACTGGAGCTTTTTTAGGCGAAGTGAAATATACAAGTTCTAAACCAGATCTGATCGCAGGAAGAATCTATGTCGGCAGGCAAGTCGATTCAACATGGAGCAAAAAGTTCGAAGGAAAAGCAGGAGATCAGCTACATTTTCTTTACACCTATAACAACATTGGCCCGGTTTTAGGTATAAATTCCTCTCACAAAGTATCGTTTTATCTATCACGCGATCGTGTGATCACGACTGCCGATACGCTTCTTTTGCAGTTTCCATTAACCAGCCTGATACAGCCAAGCACTGAAGTGGTCGCCCAAATCTATCCGACGTCCTTTACTATTCCGAATGTTTCTCCAGGTCTCTATTATGTCGGCGCCATCATGGATTCCACTTCTGCCATTATTGAGTCAAATGACGACAATAACGCCACCCCACCGGACAAAGTCGCCGAATTTAGAATTAGCTCTGACGAAGAGTTGCCAGATGGCGCCTTTAAAATCGTAAATTCTTGGGGTAAAAGTGATTCATGGGAACATGTCGTCGATGGACATTATTGGATCACCAACAAAACCATGAAAAAGCAGCATCTCGAGATTCAGTATTACAAAAAAGATTTGGCGCAAGCCCGAACTCCCAGGGTTCTCGCCGTTTTCAAACTGACACACACCAAACGGAATGAGGTCCAAGTCACCGCAAAAATTGGTTCAACCTCATCACCCATAAGGTCGAAGGTGCTGCAGGCCAATGCGTTGGGCGAACTTTACACTGGAGCCCAACCATTTCCGAATAACAAGATGGTCTTGGATCTTAGTGAATTTGCTGAGTTTCTGAATAGCTACGATGTTTACTTATCGCTTACGAATTCGGGAACAGCGACAGGCACCGTCGATAGTTATGCTATTGAATTTTATTCAGCAAATAGCACCACGCCTTTTAAAACAATCACTGGCACCACCGACACCATCGCCGCCGGCACAAGATCCAGCACGACCACCAACGTTATTGCGGTTACTACAGGACAATTAACCGCGCAGGAGATGGAAGACATCGCAAATCCTCCTGTCGACAACAGTCAGAAACTTCGGTTTTTCGAAGATTTTCCGAGCGGAAGAGAACTTTCTCGTGACATGCAACGATATCAGGTCTTCAGGAAAGAATCCCATTACAATCATGTTTTCGCGAATCGGTTTGGAACCGGATTGATTCCAAAGAGTGTCGATCAAAGACTGGCTTCAACGAAGCTCAGACATGTAGACGGGATGCGAGAAAGATCCTCAGATGCAATGGATCACTCCTCTACGATTTATTTCCCGCCAGTCGGAAACCAGGGTACTAAGGGATCCTGCGTTGCTTTCGCGGCCGTTTACTACGCTCATACTTTTATGGAAGCCAAAAAGCGGGGTTGGGACCTGAGCACTACGACATGGCTTGCCACCGATCCACAAGGGGTTAGCAATTACGGCGCGCCCAGCGGCAACCTCGACAAAATCTTCAGTCCGGATTTTGTGTATCACATGAATAACAAAGGAGTAGACGAAGGCAGTTATCTTGATTTGACTCAGACGATATTGATCCGTCTGGGAGCGGCGTCTTGGCAATCGATGCCGTACAAAACAAGCGACTACACCTCGTGGCCCTCTGAAGCAGCTTGGAAGGAAGCCGCCAAATATCGCGGTCTTTCGATACAAAATATTCATGTCGGCGCGGGCTTCGAAGATTTGTCAAATGGATATTTTACGATTGAAGAAGATTCTGACATTGCCCTTTTGAAAACACTCATCAACGAGGGTTACGTCTTGGTAACTGGCGTCAAAGCAACCGTCTCTAACGAAGCTGATCTTTTCGATCTTTTAGATGAAAACGACGTGATTGACGACGATACGTCGGAAGTATTCACGCCTAACCATGCTCAAGCCATTGTTGGATACAAACAGGGAGGCGCCTGGGATAAAACGCATCCGGAGGATTAATCAAAGCAAAGTGTCCAACATGAAATCACTAGGGCGTATACTCAATTGGCTTAAAAGCCTTCTGTCGCTTAGACTTAAGCTTCGTCATTATCTTATGGCTTAATCGTGATCTCTTTTCTGA
>CAILAO010000682.1 GCA_903832105.1 uncultured Pseudomonadota bacterium
CGACCGCAGTCGTGAGGAGGTAGCAACGCTGATCAAGCCCTTGGGATTGGAGATTGCCATTGAGACAAAGGTGGATAACGAGGGGCTGAAGATAGTATATTGATTTCTTATTTGCAGAGCAGGCTGATGGGTGAGAATATGGGCGATCGCCCATACTCCACTAACCATGTTTCAAGAGTCGCAACTTGTTTGGTTTAGTGTCAAATATTTTTAGGAACTGCATGTATGCGTTTTTGTCAGTTCTTCGAACCGCGCGTTCTTCTAAGAAATCGTCTACTGAGATAGCTTTTGAAGGATCCTGCAAGCCCACATTTCGCACTTCGCACCTGATTGTCTGGAATTAGCCTATGGTTAATATAGGAAAGATTTTTTAATAACAACTACCTACTGCTTCCAAGAAGGGAAGTAGCATGGATATGGACGTCCAATCTTATTTGATAGGTCACCTTGGGATAGTTGCCGGCATATTTGATACATTGAATATCGCTGGAGTAATAGATCGCGTACTTCCAAAGAGAGGTTCGCGAAATCTTCTTCATTCAGTAATCATCAAAGCCATGATACTGAATGGCTTGGGTTTCACTGGTCAGCGGCTATACCTGTTTCCCAACTTTTTCATGACGATTCCCACTGAAAAGCTACTTGGCAAGGGCATCCTTCCAACTGACCTCAATGATGATGTCGTTGGCAGGACACTTGACGCGATTTACAAATACGGTGCCACTGAGCTTTTTAATGAGATCTCTTTGCACATCATGAGACAATTTTCCTTTGGGACTCAACGAATCCATGTAGATACTACTAACTTCAGCGTCTATGGAAAATATGAGAATGATGCGCCAGACGGTACTGATTCAATCCGGATTACTTTTGGCCATGCCAAAGACGGTAGAATGGATCTAAAGAGGTTTGTGCTCGGCATGGTTACAAATCAATTTGGTTTGCCGCTCTTTGCTAAAGCGTACTCAGGAAATAAATCGGATAAGAAGAGCATAATGGAAATGATCCAAAAAACGCAACAAGCGATCGACTTGGATGACAAAAGCTATTGGATCGCAGATAGCGCTTTGTACACAGAAGAAAATATCAAGCTCCTGGGAACAGGAACAAAGTGGATTACACATATCCCTGCCACAGTAGCAGAAGCTCAAAAACTACTCAACTCCAACTTGGATCTGATTCCTGGCAGCGATCCAAGATACGCTTTTTTCACAACGGATCTCAATTATGGCGACGTTCCTCAGCGTGCGGTTGTTGTTTGGTCTGAAGAAATGAAAAAAAGAAACGAAAAAACGTTCGAAAGAAAAATTGAAAAAGAGACGAATGACGTCGAAAAGGATCTTAAAAAGCTAATGAGAAAAAAATTTGCTTGCGTGCCGGACGCCGATAATGATGTAAGACTATGGCAATCTGCGCATCCACATCATCTGCTCAAGAACGTGCAGATAATGCCGGTTATGAAAAAAACAGAAAAGAAACGAGGACGTCCAAAAAAAGATGAGCTTTTAAACATGAGCTACATGATTGAAGGCGAGATAGAACTCAATGAGAGCGCTCTAATAGAAGCTCGCAGGAACTTGGGTCGATTTGTTCTGGCCAGCAATCAAGTTGATCTTGACCCAGAGGTCATGCTAGATTATTATAAAGGACAGCAGGCAGTGGAACGTGGATTCAGATTCTTGAAGGATAAGTGCTTTCATGTATCTGACATCTATCTTAAAAAAGAGGAAAGGATAGAAGCACTTTGCATGATCATGGTCCTGAGTCTTCTCATATATTCATTCGCCGAATGGAAACTCAGGCAAGAACTCAAAGAGACAGAGCAAACTGTACCTAATCAGCTAAATAAACCAACTCAGCGACCTACTATGCGCTGGGTCTTTGAGATCTTTATGGGCGTGATTGTATCGGCTGTTACGGATGGTGGTACAATCATTAAAACCATAGTTCATCTAAGTGACACGCAGATCACTATTCTCGAATTATTAGGCCGAGACTGCAAAAAATATTACGGGATGGAGTGAAACGCGGTAAGCATCGGCGTGTTCTGTGCGGCAGCCGGAAGCACGGTGAATGAGCTATTGGAAACAGCCGACGCGGCGCTGTATCGGGCCAAGAGCGAGGGCCGCAATCGCGTAACTTATGATGGGTAATGTATTTTGGAGGAGAAACACGAATGAGATTACTCTTTAATATTTGGAACATACTATCGTAATGCATAATA
>CAILAO010000683.1 GCA_903832105.1 uncultured Pseudomonadota bacterium
AAAATGAGATTACCATAATTCCGAAGCCCTGCAATAAACATAGTTTTTGAGGGGTAAAAAAGTCACCCAAAAATCCAAAGAAGAAAAAAGCCACTGGAAACGTAAAGGTTATGATCGCTTGAAAAATTGCGAAAAAACGGCCCTTATAAGAGGCTGGAACGATTTCTTGAAAAAGGGATACAAATTTGACGTTATTGACTCCGAGCATAAAATGGCCGATAAAAAGTGCCCCCGAGTATAGATTCTGATTTATGAAGAGTCCGGGGATAAAAAGACAAAGGCCAAGGATGAAAAGACATAACGTGCCTATTAAAAGCGTGTTTTTAATTCCAGAAAATAATCTGGTTGAAAATGAACCAATAAGAAGACCAGCCCAAATGTAAGCTTCGAGGGAGCCGAGAAGGGATGCCGAGCCGTTCAGCGTTTTCATCGTGTAAAGAGGAAGAATAACCAGAGTTGGTGTCGAGAAAAAGTTAATAAAACCGAATCCAAAAAGAATTTTTTTTACTCCTGGCAGCCGGTTGAGAATCATCCAGGCGCTTTCTTTCCCCTCAACTTGAGAGGATGTTTTTGGAATAGCGTATTTAAATTGGATTAAATAAGTGCAAAAAATTGAAACAAGATATGCGCAGGCATTCAAGATAATCACACCCTTGATACCTAAAAAATCGAGTAGAAGCGCTCCCAGAACGGCACCGCCAAAATTGGCGATGGATTGAGTGGATGTTTGAAAAGCGACAGCACGCTCTATGTCTTGTTCAGGTACGAGCTCAGGTACAGCTTTGCTGATTGTAGGATCGATTGTGCTTTGAAATGATGAAAGGAAAAACTGGGCGATGAATACCGATATCAGAGCAACGGACTCCTGCTGAATTAAAATTAGAACGGCGCTGATGACTAAAAAACCAGCCAAGTCACAGGAGATCAGAATTTTTTTGCTCGAAAATCGATCAATAAACTGGCCGATGATTTTAACGAATAAAAGGGCCGGAATAGCGCCCAACACAAGAAAGGCACCAATAGTGACTCCGGAACCTCCCTTAACCTGCTGTAAAATCCACCAAACAACGGCGATCTGGTACATCCGGATGCCAGCTTGACTCAAGACCTGGCCCGCCCATAGCAAGGAGAAATTTCGATTTCGAGTGATCAGCGGTTTCTTGAATCCCATAGATTAGCGCCCCAGCCATTTCTTATTTGTTTCATTATATCGTATTCTGGCTCCCAACCTTTCTATCAGTATAACTTATTAATATTATTAAATGTATTTTTTGCGGTTCCAGAAAATATCTCGAAAGCTTCAGTTTTAATGGAAGTCGCCGACAAGAACCTTCGAGGGGGAGATTAGCTGCTCTCTTTATATTAGCAGCAGTAATATATGAACCATCTGATATTAAAGATTATTTCAAAGAATTATAAGGGGAAATTTGTAAACATCCTTCTCTTTTCTCTGGTTAGTTTGCTTTCAAGCTCATCTTTCGCGGAGCAGAAAGAATTGCCTTATAACGGGTTTGAATTTGCAAATAACCAAGGATCCATTGGGGAGATCAGCGCTCTATTTCTTAAGCCGTCAAGTTTAAGCCTTCATCCCATGACAAACGATTTCATGGGCAATACAGACAAGTTGATGACGGGAAGTAGTAATCTCGGTCTCCATCTTTTTTGGGAAGACGGAAAGGGTTCTCTGCATAGTGTTGCTTCAAATTTTTACTGGCGTGCGATAACGCCAAGTTTTCGGCCAAAGGCCGGGGAACCGCCTTTTGAAACACCAGTAGGCTTCTATGCAGATTGGCTAGATCTTCAAACAGCCTTCGCTAGCACGACTAAGACGTGGATTGGAGGATTCAAATATCAGATTGGTGTTAACTACGGAAATATCAGCGATCGTGGAATTAAATTTGCGCATCGCTGGATTCACGCGCGAATTGGCGAACCCTATAGCGACTTAAATTATGAGAACCAACCTATTGGGGTTACAAAGGGTGGAGATTTCATGATTGCATATATAACGCCACCAATAGCATTTTGGAGCATTAGGATAAATTGGCAGGGAGCTGTCGGTGTTGACTACTCAAAGGTGATGTATGAACACTATCTAATGGGAAATATGATTTTAACTATTTCAAAGAAGCTAAAACTTGGTTTTGAGCGAAAAATATCGACCCAAATCTCAAGTGAATTCTATGAAAACATCGAACCAAGACGCTACGAATCGTCGTTCTCAATTATGTTTTTTAATTACTTCCAACCTTCGATGAAATACGTGTCGCCGTATTTAAAAGACGACCCGCAGGGTCAGCTATATGTCGATCTTGTGAACTTTACGGCTCCTTTCTAAGACCCGTAAAGTTCAACTTCTTCAGGTTATTTTCCTTTAGCAAACTGGAACTGCTCAATTTCAAAGACCGTGCCCTTTGACAATCCCATAATGGCAAGTTGAGCACCCTTATTTTGCGCAAAATTTGCTTTGTATAAAATTTGGACTGGTTGTCCTGGTGCTGCTCTGAAATCCACAACGATGAAATCAACGAGTTTTCCGAGCGATTGAGCTTCTGAAATTTTGCCGAGAAGTTTTTCGACCGACGACTTTGTCAGCTTTTCAACCTCTTCTTTAACAAGTGGTTTGATCGCGAACGATTCGATAGATTCCGGTTTATACCAGTCGCCAATGATTTCAACCTTGTCCATTTTAACATCGGTTTTTGGAGTGTCATTAGCTGTTTCAACTTCGGAGATTTTGATGGCAACATCAAGCCCTGAGGTAACCTCTCCAAAAACAGCATGCTTTCCGTCGAGGCGAGATTGAGGCTCAACAGTGATAAAAAATTGGCTTCCATTTGTGTTGGATCCCGCGTTGGCCATGGACAACATGCCAGCTTTGCTATGCTTTAATGTGGGACTGAATTCATCGGGGAACGAATATCCAGGTCCGCCGGTCCCATCACCGTTTGGGTCTCCCGTTTGAATCATAAACTTGGGGATAACGCGATGAAACTTCAGGCCGTTGTAAAACCCTTTACGAGCAAGGGTTACAAAGTTTGAAACAGTCTTTGGAGTTTTATCGTAGAATAACTTTGCTTCGATAAGCCCTAAGCTCGTTGTAATTTTAACCTTTAATTCCTTCGAATCTTCCTCTCCGGCAGCTAGTCCCAAATTGGACAATAAGAAAAATCCAATTAGAACGAACAACATTGCTGCTTTCCTTTTCATTGATCATTCTCCTTTAGCGAAGCCATCGAAAAATTTGCAAAAAGCCACCCCTAATCCAAGAGCTTAGTGTATCAAAAAGTTCAAAAATATTCCCGATGAAAAAGTGATAAACCAAAACGAGCGCTGCTGTGAGCCAGATGATAAAAAAAGCGAGAAATAAGTTCGCCTTTCGCGACTTCCCACGCGACTCCTTTAGATCAGCCATGAAATCACCGAGATCCATGGTATAGTGCGTTTTGCGGGAGGGTGATGTGTAGCGCGGAAGGGACTTAATTAAGTCTGGAACCTGATTTGTGATATCTCGACAGTCGCGTTTGACTCGTTTAAGCCCGGAATAGAAATTTGAAGTTACAACCTTTTGGTCCATTGACATTATCGACGCAATTTCGGCAAACGAAAATTCTTCCCGTAGATTCAATAGTAAAGTCTCACGCTCCCAGGGGGGAAGACTAGAAAACGAACGTTCGACGGTTAACATTTCCTGTTTTGAAATATGAGCTTTAACCGAGGAGATTTTCATGGGTTCAAGAGACACAGAGGGCGGCATTAACTTGATGCTGTCGGTGTTCCAGAATTGCGCATTAAAACTTCGGACGGTCGCAAAAAGCACCGCGCGGAGTTCTTGGTAGCTTTCATACGTCGCATTGCTGCACTTAAGGGAATGAAACACTTCTTCGAGGCTTTCTGAGGCGCCAAGCACTTTTCCTGTCAACCGAATAAGATAATCAAAAAGGTTAGACTTTTCGAGGTTAAAAATATTCTCCCACTCCTCCCCATTACTATCTTTAAAACTTCGGAAAATTTTTTCACGAAGAAGATGAATATTATTTGGATCATGCCCCATATTTTTTTGACTCATTGAAAAAGGTGGCATAAAGCAAAAGTTGTGGTACCAGCGTGAACATGCAAACACGAGAAATATCCTGCTCCACAAATCCAGTCAAAAAAATCATCGCTAGAACAACACATGTCACCAGATGCCCTAAGTAAAAATACTGCATGAAGGCTTGAAACCTAGACTTTTTTGGAAGCTTCTTAAAAGACTTTAGATAGCCCCACCCTGCCGGGATAAGAAGCCAATCGATGGGCCAAAATGTAAGCAGATTGACGTTGTGATGAAGGTCAAGATGTTCCGAAAAACTCCAAGAAAGGAGCATCACGAGTCCTAGGAAGCCAGAAAACCCTCCCCAGGCAATTCCAGTTAGGCCCAGAATAATGGATCGAACTTTCTCGGAAGGGAACCGGAGATTTGAGGTAGATACTCTGGATCCGATAACAACCAGACATGGAATCATCAAAAGAAGTGCAAGGACAATATAAGAATTGTTTTTACCTTGTGTTTGAACGGGTGGGAGAGCCACAAGAGTTTGAGAATCAGAGAGAAGATGAGATCCCTCACGAGGCTCTCCAGCATCATTGAAAGAAGGAATAGCCAAAAGGTACTCTCGCATTTTTGCTGGAAGGAACATTTCCTCCCACGTCGATATTTTTCGATCGATCCTGCTATTCATGAAAATATCAAGCCCCATCACCACAAAGGGAATGGTTGCCAGGTGAGATCTCACATGATCTCTATATGTGATTCCCGCATCGGCAGTCGCTGTATATTCTCGGATTTTTCCATTGAGCGCTTCATCAAGATAGTCTCGAATCTTCGTAGAACAGTTGTTTGAAAAGTATTGATATAAATATTTCACATTTTCAGGTTTGATATTCCAAGCGATACGATCGAGTAAGATCTGTTTTTGACTATTGGTTAAGTCAACTTTATCTTGCCAGACGGAACGTTTCTCATGGTCGCGATAGAATCGAATAACAGCAGGGAAGCTCATCCGATCCATACGGTAAATCAAAACTCCCTTGAAAAATTTAAAGGCAAATCCGGGCTCGTCGAAAGAGAAAGTACCCCAATTGTAAGAATAGTCTTTCCTAGCTTCTCGATCTACGATCCTTAGAATGGAGTGTCCAAAACGTGTGTAAAGGGCGTCTCCATCACTCACGGTCAGAAGATAAATATCAACATTGTCTAGGTTTTGCTTGCTATCTGCCGGAAGTGCTTTACTTGTAAAAAATAAAAAGAACAGAATGAAAGGAAAGATATAGAAACAGAACTGTTTGACTAAAACGTCACTTCTTCTGGAGTCCACCCTCGTTCCTTCCGTTTTTTGAGATACGCCCTAGTCGGTCATACGATGTTCTTTATGAGCAGCAAATACTTCGGAACCAACGAGAGTTACTTTGTTTTTGCCGCTTCGTTTGCTACTATACATCATTTCATCTGCAATTCGAATCAGTGTTTCTTTGTCAATGCCATGCTCCGGAAAGGCGGCAACGCCAATGGAGGCGGTGATCGAAAGCTCGACATCTCCTTCGAATCTAAAGATCGACTGATCGAGAGCCTTCCGAATCCGTTCCGCTGTTAAAAATCCCCTGCGGCTGTTGGCCCCAAGAAGAACAATAATGTATTCATCTCCTCCGTATCGGATGATTGTGTCCACCTCCCGCAACGTGCCAACGAGAGTTTCCGCGACTTTTTTTAGGAGATTGCTACCGATCAGATGGCCGTATTGATCGTTAACTAATTTAAAATTATCCAAGTCAAGGAAAAGAAGAGAAAAAGATGTCTGAAAACGTTGCGCTCGACGCAACTCACTATCTAGAGCGATGTCAAGATAGCGATAATTAAAAAGCCCCGTTAGATCGTCTCTGTAAAGGAGCGCCTGTGTTTTATCAAGTTTACTGACCCATCGACATTCACTCTGAAGTTGGCGCACGAGGAAACCGAGGTGTGCCCGTGCTCTTTTGTGCATGACTTTAACATCAGTGATTGGCGAAACATCTTGAGGTTGTCCCTCCAAAGTGAGCCTAGAGGACAAGTTTTCATGTTCGGTGGTCCACACTAGCAAGTGCCAGTCGGCCGCGGGGTCTCCCATAAGAGCGAAATGAACCGTAGTGTCTGAAAGGATGATGGTATTTATACCTTCCCGATATTCTTCACCTTTCAAAGGTAATAGCGCTAGTTCGCCTTTTAACTTGTCTAAAAAATCCTCTGAAAAACATTTAACATTTTGGAAGCGAAGGGGGCTGTTTTTTAATGAGAACTTTTTCCATTCTCCCGCTTCAGTTTTCTCACCGTGAATGGAGAGGATTCCAAATTCTTTCAGCAGGAAAAAATCCTGCAAAAGCGCGAGAAACTTTTTCACAAGACCCTTAATGCTGGATTCGTTCCAAAGGGATTGCGAGGCTTGGAGGAGAAAGTCTACATAACCATCTTCGCCATCCTCCAAGGGGCCTAAATTGGATCCAGCTTTTGAAAGAATTTTTAAGTTTTTTTCTATGTGATTTGACATGCTTCCCTCAAATTAAGAACATCAAAAACAAGTTTCTGTTTTTACTGCGAAATCTTTTAAAAAAGCTTGATATCAATTAACATCCAATAAGATGGTCAGTCATTCTATAACATTTTAATAAATTAATAAAGAGACAAATACAACTCTTGAATAGTTCCCCCAAACAATAGGTGGATGATAGCTCCAATTGCCAGAAAAGGGCCAAAAGGAATAGCGGATTTCCAGTTGACCGATCTGGAAACTATTATAGCACCTATCCCGTAAAGCGAACCCAAAATCGAACCATAAACAATCACCGGGAAAATGGCCTGATACCCTAGCCAGCCTCCGATTGCGGCAAGTAGTTTGACATCGCCCATCCCAAGACCGATTTCTCGTCTAATAAGCCAATAAATCCAAGCTATTAAGTAAAGGCTCCCCCCGCCCACAAGCAGTCCAACGAGTGAACTTTTCCAGTCGAGTTCCGGGTGAAAGTAAACTACGAGTGGTGTAAGGGCAATCATCGGTAGATCTATTACATCGGGAATGATCATGTGCCGGATATCAATAACAGCGCACACAACAAGCAAAAGGACAAAAGTAGTTGCATGAAGAAAGCGAATAAGCTGTTTAAAATCGAGTAGTATACGTCCATCAATGTCCGCATAAAAAGGGAAATGCCAATAGATCACCACGAGAAAAAAAGCTGTGAGAAGCTCAATGACTGGATACTGCCAGGATAGCTTTTTTCCGCAGCACCTAGCCCTCCCCTTAAGAAAAATAAAACTGAAGACGGGAATATTCAGGTAGAAAGGAATAACCGCGCCACACCCTCGGCAGCAGGAGCGACGAGATTTCCAAAAAGTACCCTCTGGAATTCTAAAAATGCAGACATTAAGAAAACTACCGATGATGAGGCCAAAAACGAAAAGGACTCCCGTTGTACCAGTCATCCAAGTTGAAAAATGATGTGCGATTTGCATCCAAAAGTCATATACCATGAGAGTGAGAAGTCTCCTCTTTGCTGAGAGAGATAACGGTTAGAATAAGTTTATTATCATTTTAGTGTTTTTGAAAGGACCGTCCCAAAATATGGTTTTATCTCAAATGATTTTTGATAAATTAGACTGGCCATTAATAGTTGAGCATCTTGCCGCAGAAGCTCAGACTGAAGAGGCGAGGGCCTATAGCCTCTCATTATCACCAGCTTTGAATCGAGGGGAAGTTCAAAGAATATGGGCTCAAGTTGAACCGTTAAAAAATATGATTGCAAGCGGTTTCAGGCCTCCTATAGGCTACCTACCCCTTCTAAATCCCGTACTTAAAGCAACAAACCTTGGACAAATCCTGATGGGAGAAGATTTTCGAATCATCTACCAGGTGCTTGAATCGACGAAGAGAGTGATTCGCTTTTCAACCGAATTTGGAAGCCGCTTTTCTACGCTCGCCCGTTTTAAATCTTCGCTTTATACGCTGCCAAAAGTTTCTCAAGCGATCGAAAAAGCGATTGGTCCCGAAGGAGAACTTCTGGATGATGCCTCCCAGGAGTTAAGAAGAATTAGACAGCAACGAAATTCTATGAGGCGGCATATCGAATCCGAACTGACAAAATTGATTCGATCTGCAGAAATTGAGACATATCTTCAAGACGATTTTTTTACGATCAGATCGGAACGGTATGTTATCCCGATAAGCATCGACGGGCGTGGCCGCGTAAAAGGGATGATTATGGATACCTCCGCGAGCGGGCAAACCCTTTTTATCGAGCCAGTTGTGATCGCTCATCTCAATGAACAACTTCTTGAAATTTATCTCACTGAAAAAATCGAGATTTTGAGAATCTTTAAAGAACTAACATCATTAGTAAAAGCAGATATCGAAACTCTAAAAGAAAATTACGAAAAGCTGATTGAGCTTGACAGCTTGACAGCCCAGGCGATTTTGGCGCATTCGTTTGGAGCAAATTCTGTCAAGCTGGTTGATCGTCCGGTTTTAAACCTTTGCAATGCCAGACATCCGCTGATTAAGCGTCCTGACGGAACAAAGGCTATTGCGAACACTGTTACTTTGGATGAAACCCACCAAAGTCTCGTGATTTCAGGTCCCAATGCAGGTGGAAAAACAGTCATTTTAAAGACCGTTGGTCTTTTACATCTCATGGCAAAGGCGGGACTTTTGATTCCGGCGGATCCAGAGTCTTCGATGTTTCTTTTTGATGATATCTTTCTTGAGCTTGGAGACTCGCAAAATATTACGGCCAATCTTTCGACGTTCTCCGGTCACCTCACTGGCTTAAAACCAATCTTGGAAAGAGTTAAGAAAACAGATCTTGTTTTATTGGACGAACTGGCAGTAGGCACAGATCCGCAGACGGGCTCTGCTATTGCGCAAGCTGTGTTGGAATATCTTGCCGCCAAACAGTGTATGATCCTCACAACCACCCACTTTGATGCACTGAAAATTCTCCCTACAGAAAACAAAAAATTTCGTAACGCTTCCATGGAATTTTCTCCAAAATATCTGCGTCCAACCTACAAACTTGTTTTAGATCTTCCTGGTCAAAGCTATGGTCTTGAAGTGGCTGAAGAAATCGGTTTTCCGAAAGAAATCCTGGATCGAGCAAAACTTCTTCGTGGCAGTTCCGTGTCTCTTTTGGACAAGGCTGTTTTAGAGTTGGGTCGCGCGAAAGAAGCGGCCTTCGAAATGAAAGCTCTATGCGAAAAGGAAAAATTTGAAGCTGAAGCAGCGAGACTTCGTTGGGAGGAAGAGCGAGAACTTGTCAACACCTCAAGACAAAAAGTCGCCGCACGCGTTAAAGAAAAACTTGAAAGCGATTTTCAAAAGCTTAGAAACGAATTCGATGACTTATTAAAAAAACTTCGTGAGCAATATAAGTTTTCTGGCCGAATTACATCTTATGACTCGGAATCGTCATCGAGGCAGGCATTTCTTGCTGATAGAAAACGAGGGGAGGAACTCATTAAGCAGGTGAATAGTATGGTTTCTGATCTAGAGCCTGATCAATTCAGCAAGGAAATTCTTGACCGTCCTTTGCCCTCAAAGGAGGGTCTAAAAGTTGGAGATGAGGTTTTCGTTCTCCCTCTTAAAAAGACGGGAACCATCACCAAGATCGGAGATTTGAAGGACGATTCTGTTGAGGTTTTGATCGGTGTTGTAAAAATGAGGATTGCGTTGCAAGACCTCCGGGTGGGTCGTGAGCAAAAGCTTGAAGAAAAGCCGCTCAAGCATAGTTTATCTCCTAAGGCTCAAATAGATTCAACGACTCAGCCTCAGCAGGCTGTTTTCTTCAGAACAACCACTAACACGATTGATTTGCGGGGGTTTGATGCGGATGACGCCATGAGTAAAACCTGGCAATTTATTGATAACGCCATATTTCGTGGAGAGGCGTCTGTGATGTTGATTCATGGGCACGGGACAGATAAGTTGAAAACCACGATCAGGCGCGCTCTTCAACACGATTGCCCTTATAGTATTAGTTTTAGAACTGGTACAGAATCAGAGGGTGGGGACGGTGTTACTGTAGTGAACTTAAGAGATTAACGCTTGGTAGGCTTTTTGTTGGTGCGGGTCACCTATGCCGAGATTAAGTTGATTGGCTGTTAAAGGTAATGATATACTTAATTGGGTGAATTTAATTATTTTTTATATGTTTTCCCCTTGAAACGAAAGCTGGTCTATGTCTGACGAAAAAACCATCATTGCTGATGCTGGCAATATGACGGTTTATAATACTCCCAAAAGGCGAAGAGCCTGCCTCGTACAGTATAGTGGTGCGAAACTAGGAAAACGTTTTATTCTTGATGAGCCGACAATGATTGTAGGTCGGGTTCCTCCGGCTAATATCGTCATTAGCGAGGCTACGGTGTCTCGTAAACATGCTCGATTTGTTCAAAGCGAGCAGACAATAGAAGTGGAAGATTTAGGCAGTTCAAATTACACCTATGTGAATGATAAGAAGATAGAAGGCAGGGTCCCATTAAAAGATGGCGATATCATTCGTCTTGGCACCGTTTTATTAAAGTTCTTTGCCCACGATAATATAGAAAGCATCATACAAGACAAAATTTATAGATTAGCTACAATCGATGCTGGCACTCAAATTTTCAACAAACAGTATCTTCTCGACGCTCTGGAATCCGAAATTAAGTTTAGTCGTACGTACAATAAAGACATGTGCGTTATTATGTACGACTTAGATTTTTTTAAGAAGGTTAATGATACTTACGGGCATAACGCTGGAGATTATATTCTCCGAAAAACTGCCGAGGTTGTGAAGGGTAATACACGAAAAGATGATATTTTGGGTCGTTTCGGTGGTGAGGAGTTTGTCATTATTCTTCCAAATACCGATGGAAAAATGGCACACGATCTTGCGGAACGTATACGCCAAGCCGTTGCTGGTTATCAGTTTTTACTAGAAGTTAAAGGTAAAGACGGCGTAAAATGTAAATATGAATATTACCAGACAATTTCTGTCGGTATTGCTAGTTTAGCTTCCGAAATCACTTCTCCGGAAGCTTTGCTTGATCATGCGGATAAAAAACTGTACGTTTCAAAACAGTCTGGACGAAATAAGGTGACCATCTAAAGGAGTCTGTGCCATGGGACGACGCTTGTCTTTTTATAAACCGATGGTGTCAACGCTCTTCTCTCTTTCTTTTCTCTTTAGTTGTGTGACCTCGATAGATAAAGAGGTGACCCTCAACGATACTCCAGAGGATGATC
>CAILAO010000684.1 GCA_903832105.1 uncultured Pseudomonadota bacterium
ATGACATCATTAGCCATGACAAATAAGATTTTCGAACAAGCTTTAGACCTGCCAACAGACGATCGTATGGTTCTTATAGACAAACTGCTTCATAGCGCAAATTTGCCGACACAATCGGAAATTGATAAACTTTGGTCAGAGGAAGTCGAAAAAAGATGCAAAGATCTTGAATCTGGCAAAGCAAAACTGATTCCCGGAGATGAGGTTTTCAAGAAAATCCGCAGAAGGTTCGGCAAATGAAGTTCAGTTTTCATGAACTTGCCGAGACGGAACTCATATCGGCAATAGAATATTATGAAAGTTGCCAACATGGACTTGGGCTTTCTTTCTCCGAAGAAGTATATGCTACAATTGACCGAGCATGCCAATTCCCGATGGCATGGGAGTCTATAGATTCCAAAACACGACGCTGCCTTACCAATCGGTTCCCGTATGGAATTCTTTATCGCATATCTGGAAAAGAAATAAGAGTCATGGCGGTAATGAATTTACACAGAAAACCCGGGTACTGGAAGGACAGAAAATAAATTTGCAGAACCATTTCCATGCATCCAACCCCGCATCCGCAGGGTGGATGATGGAGGGGCGTTCGAAAAGGAAATTGAAAAAATCACGGATGGAGTTATTGTAGGGATTATGAGCACATTAGCGATAGCAAAATCAGACATTCTTGGTCTCAGCGTATCCGAGCGCATCCAGCTCGCAGAAGACATCTGGGACAGTGTTGTTGAAGTGCCTCAGTCAGTCCCGTTGACTGAAGCTGAGAAAGCGGAGCTGGACTCTCGGCTTGATGCATACCATCAGAATCCTGGTGCAGGATCTCCCTGGAGCATTGTGAAGGAGCGCATCAGGAGCAAAGGGTGAGTCACGAGCTCATTATACGGCCTGAAGCCGAAGAAGAACTGCAGGAAGCTTTTATTTGGTATGAAGCCCGTGTTTCCGGTCTTGGTTCGGAATTTCTGTTCTGTGTTGATGCTGTATTCAATGCTGTTCTGCGTAATCCGCTCCAGTTTCCTCAAGTTCACCGTAATATAAGACGCGTCCTAACACGTCGCTTTCCATATGAAGTATTTTTTATTACAGAGGATCAACGGATCATTGTTCTTGCTATTTTCCACGCCAAGCGTAACCCGAAACTTTGGAAAGAAAGAATAAATTGATTTCGAACCATCGCATTCTCCTAACCGCACTTCGCGCGGTAGGAGATGTTAATCGTTAGCATGAAGAGAATTGACATTAAGTTCCTGCTATCGTATATTTATTTCCAAGAGGTTCAGAAATAATGACATATGAAATAGAATTCAAGCCTAAGTCCATCAAAGACGGCAAAAAGATTCCGAAACCGGAACTGGAAAATATTGTCGATAAGATTGAAATGATGAAGACAGATTTACATGGAGATGTTAAGAAGCTGACAAATTTCACACCTGAATACAGGTTAAGGGCAGGAAATTACAGAATACTTTTTGAAACTGAAGGCAATAAAATCATAGTTTACAGAATAATCCATAGAAAAGACGCCTA
>CAILAO010000685.1 GCA_903832105.1 uncultured Pseudomonadota bacterium
AGTGTGCCTTTTTTCGGACTAATATCCTCCTTAGAAACTTCCTTTTTATAGCGGATAAGGCGCTTCTATCCCGCAAGTCGCACTTTGCAAACATTTTGCTCGGACGGGTGCGACGCCATCCTTGGGGTTTTAAGGCATCTACTTATATTGAATGATATTCGATTTTTTCTGCGAATCATGGCAGGTAACACAATATCAAATGAGCGCTCGCCACTAAAATTCCATCTGCCTTTTTGTCCCAAATGTTTGGTTTGTGTAGCAACTGAATGTGAGGACAATTAATTTGAGATCCAAAGGCGAAATAACTTGAATCCAAGTTTTGATCAGATAATTTACACTCTACCGATAGCCAAGGTGTATTTTTATTGGTTATAAGAAAATCCACTTCCTTTTTTTCTTTATTTCTTAAATAGAATAAATCAAATTGCCCTTCACCCGTATCGGTCCAATAATGACAAGCTTTTAATAAATGCGCTCCGACCAAATTTTCAAATCTTGCCGCGTCATTATTGTTTTCGGTCCAGTCATAAAGATACATTTTTGGTTCTTTTTTTAGTGAACGGGAGATGCTTTTTTGAAAAGGTCTGATTAAAAAAAGGTAATATAATTCGTTTAAATAACTAACCCATCTTTTTATTGTATGATGCGATACTTCCAAATCTTCGGCTAAAGATTGAAGGCTCAACGGAGAGCCGATTTTTTCCGGTAATATGGAACATAGCATCTCTATTTGACTTAGTTCGGGAAGTCTACTTAAGTCTCGAAGATCCTCTCTGACAATTTTTTCAGTGCGGCCTCTTCTCCAAATTTCCATCCATTTTTGTGATGATTTAATGAAAGGCTCCGGAAACCCGCCGAATGTATATAGTCGACTGTAGATATCTTGAGATACTTTATTTATCGGATCGGCATTCGTTCTAATTTTTTTGAGAAAACCCTGAGGAGTTGGTATTTTTTGCTGGATTAGTTCGCCTAATGATAGGCCGTGCAGCCGAAAATTAACATATCGTCCCATAAGGCTGTCGCCGCCCTTTTTGAACACGTTCAATCGAGCGCTTCCTGTCACCAGGATTTTCAGTTTTTCTCCGTCGGTATCAAAAATTCCCTTTAAAGTCCTCTTCCACCCCTTTGCTTTATGTATTTCATCAAAAACGACGAGATTCTCCGGGTTTTCTTTGACAATTTGTGATGGAGTTTTCGTCCAGAGTCTTCGAAACTCGGTCTGATCCCAATTATAATAATGACCTTTTTTTTGATCGATGATCATCTTAGCTAAGGTTGTTTTTCCGCATTGTCTCGGCCCCGATACAAATGCCATTTTTTTGTTTTCGAAAGCCAACTGATCGATATGTTTTTGTAATGTCCGATATACCCTAGATGTTTTTACCTTCATGGAATTTTTCTCGCTTGTTCATAAAACACTGTTATGACTATTTTGCCTACAGACGTCATTTTAGTCAACGACTACTTTGTAACAAGGGGACACTCGACTGAATTCCATTTTTATGTAACAAGGGGACACTCGACTGAATTCCATTTTTAACTGAAAATTTAATTCAGTCGAGTGTCCCTTGAATTTTGAATTTGAATTCCCCTTGAATACCCTTGAATTGCAGTCGAGTGTCCCTTGAATTGTGAAGCTACTCGGTCTTCAGTACCATGGACCGCCAATTAAACCTGCTCGACGCCAAATCTGTGATCCCGATATCGACCAGACTCCACCCGCCTACGAGGAATAATTCCCTGCGGGCCTAACCCGCGGTTTGTCAGATTTTCTCAAGAAAAGCCTTTTCTCTTTTTTTCCATGCAGATCGAGCATGTTGCCGGAATTTTTGGAAGTCATCAACTTGCGATCTTGATGACGCCAGCTGTTTCAAGTTCTCTCATCACGCGATGACAGGGTTCGTAGCTGGCCCCACTCATGCGGCTTGCTTCGGTTGGAGTCTTCGCGCCGTTTTCGATTGCTGTGACGATATCGGCTCGCCACTGCGCGCCATAGATAAGGCGATTGCGATACTGCCTGTTCAGTTTGGCAAGAGATTCTCGTGACAAGATCCATTTTGAGTTGATTTCCGTGGACCCTTTTGGGACGAGAAAGCCGCTTCCCTTCGCCCAAGGCTCTTCACCACGGATGTGGACGAGGGAGATGGCGAGATCGTCGTGCCCGAGCGTGCGCGGCTGTTTCTTTCGTGCTGGCGCGAAGACTTGCAGTTTGTGCCATCTCTTGTGGCCGCATGAATCAGCAAAACTGCCAAAAAGAGATAAGGCGGAAACATCCTCACGGGCGGACTTGGCTCGTGCCTTAGCTATCTTGATGAGTTTTTCGATGATCACAGAAGTGCCGTGTTCCTTGATCCATGAAAGAACGGGAGACAAAAGCCAAAACCCGCTGCCATCTCGTTTCGTGATTTCGATCGCCGCTTCTACCAGCGTATCTTCAATATCCGTCAGGTCTATGTCTTTTTTTGTCAGAGGCGAACTTGCCGCCAAGATTCCAATTGCTGCCAACTTCTCCGGCAGGCCCAATGTTTTGCGATTAGACACGTCCAAGCCTCCGCCTCAAAATTGAGACAGCCGTATCAACATGCGCAGGCCAACCAGGGTTTGCGTCCAACGGCTTGATCCAATTGACTGCTTGCGTGAGTTCATCTTCAGTTGGCGCCAAAGCTACGAGATCTTCAAGATCACGCATGCGGTCGCACATGGCCCAGAGCTTGGAACGAATGAGGTCAATTCTGTCGAGCGTCCAAAGCTCTAAATTTTTTCCCGTGAAAAGTGGCTGCACCCTGGCTTTCCAGTCTGACGGAAGATCCCTGGCAAGGCTCGCCGGGCCACTATTTAGCCACGTTTCTGCGATGCCATGGAGTTTCGCGAAATCACTAGCCGCTGCTTTGACATCTTCAGGAATTGAGGTATCTAGCAGGTCAACATCCCGAGTCCCGCGTCTGACAATGCCGAGAAGCGCCAGAGCGGATCCTCCGATCACCACAGCAGAGAATTCGATAGACTTTTCGCCGAGAAACTTGTCAAATTCTTGCACGATCTTAAGTGGGTCAAAGATGACTTCCATGTTGATGCGCTCTCCCAAAAAGAATCATAGCATATTATTGCGTGAAGCAATACATATAACCAGAATAACCTAATAAATACAATATGGTAATGACGCAACGAATAGGTTAAATAACCCGCAATTTCCGAAGTTCAATGTCTCGAGAGGATAGTCAAAACAAAGCGGTAATTCCACTATTTTGCCGCCGCAGCTCAATTTTATGGGACTTGATCTAAAGAATCAACGCAACTTCGCCGGGTCCACGATCACGCCGCGCGAACATTTTGCGAACATGAACTTTTTCTCGAGAGTCATTAATAGTACACCAAAATACTTGACACGCTATACTACGTTTGGGAACAAGGGGACACTCGACTGAATTCCATTTTTAACTAAAAATTTAATTCAGTCGAGTGTCCCTTGAATTTTCAAAAGATTCTGCGGCGTGGTTTCGGTTGCCCTAGCGGCTTGGGTCGTTAATGGCTTATATAGGCGCACTTCCATTGGCTTGGTTGCCGCTGATGCGGGTCACTGAAGTAATAACCGATGCTGCGCGATCCTCTGTTTGGAAGACAAACTTCAGAATAGTAGCGCACTTCGCGTTGACGCGCGTCTTGAACCATGATGCCGGTATCGACGTTATAGCAGGTGGTCGCGATCATTTCGACGGTTCTGCCATAAGTTCTTGGTTCGTAGTTTCTGATATCAAGCCAGGAATGTTCTGATGGATTGATATCAGTTGAAATATATTCACCCAAATCAATCGCCAAAAGACCTCCCGTCGTCTGAGCCCAGAAATCCATCCTATGCTCTTCTTTGTTATCGGCGCAGCGGAAGGTTTTTTTGATATTAAACGGTACGGTGGCTCCCGATGGTTTTCTCGGAAAAGCAGCTTCAAATTCAGATTGAATCCCAGATGGGTCGCCTGTTTCCATCGAACACTTAAGTTTTGTCATATAAACATTGTCGTAGCTGAAGGGATCGCCTTCATAATAGTAAGCGATGTTTGGCGCTTTGTTCATGATGCAAAGTTCCGCTCTAGGGGTGTCGCGAATGCCGCCATTGACCGAAAATCGATTCGGGAATTCGATTCCAGCGCGGTAGCACACACTGTCATGCGGCGCTCCATCAACGGTGATTATATGTGGAAACACAGCGGTCACGTTTGAAATCTTTCGATCAAACGCAGGGTACGGATCAACGCCATCATTTGCAGGTTCATGCACCACCGACTTCAGGAAATAGGCATCAGTACCAGATCCGTCAACATTAGAACGCGTCCACAACCAGGTGTCCGCATTGATTTTGCTGACAGTTGGATCCTCGGGATGTTCATTGTTGTCCGTTGGATCAAAACTGCAATGGATGATGTTTCCTTTGTTCGCTTTGAGTCCCGCGACATTGCTTTGTGGACGGTTCGACATGACACCGCAGCTGCTCAAGAAAATCACAATGACCAACAAAGAAAAATTTTGCATGGTTATACTTTCATAAAATGAGCTATGTGAACGCTTCCAATAATGAAAACTACCAGGTAGTCAGTTGGGAGTAAAACGGAATTTTTTTTCTGACTGCGTTGTCGCGGACATTCCGCGGGTCAGAGACCCCTATTTTTGATTAAGTTCGCGCTAATTTATGTACGAAATTGGGCGATTGCTCAATCGCGAAAGGATAGGAAATTCAACCATTTTGGTGACGCGGCAAGGGTTTGACTTTGTTCAAAATACAAGTGTTTTTTATAGAACTTGAGATAATTACAAACAATCAGAAATAGCGTTTGAATTGCCTATACTTCTAATGGGGATGGGCACTCAGAAAAAACTCAACGAAGGTAAGGAATCTTTTGCCTGAATTTTTTCTTACATAATAACTGAAATCAACAATGATTGAGGTTATTCGAGGTGCCCGTCCCCTTTAATCCGCCTCTCAACACCCATTTCGGCTAGTATTGTTAGCTCGGTTATTGATTTACCTTGGTCAACGCATATGTGGTGTCAACGTTATTTGCGAAGTTCCCATCAACATCAACCACCGCCTTGAAAGTCGGCGTGGATGTTGCTGAAAGCATCACCTTGTAACGAATGCTGGTATGCTGACTCGTGTCAATTTGGGCAGTGTATTCTTGCTCAGAAGTTGATGCTTTAAGGAAAAAACTGTGGCTGAAGTCGAACGTAATATTGTCGCCTCCTGTATCTTGTTTCACTTCTGAGCCGGCAACCGAGACAAAGCCAGACCCGTCTGCAAAAACTACCAGCTGTATAGTTCCGATGAAGGTCATTCGACTCTCTGCTCCAAAGGTCGTCTCAGTCGAGATATCAGGCTGGCCTCCGAGAGTGTCGGTGTGAAATCGCCATGTCGATGAAATGGTCAAACCAGCAGGCCCGGCCAATCCATTCGAACCAGTATCTCCCTTGTCACCGCTGTCACCCTTGTCACCCTTAGGTCCTACGATCTCCACGATCTCCCAACTTGATCCACTGCATCGCTTGAACTTTTTGCTACTTGAAACATAAACCAAACGGTCTTTGGAAGTGGCATCGCAGACGGGGAGCGTATTATCGCTGTCGATAAACATTGTGTAGAGCGAGTCTTGTCCAGATTTCTGTGGGTCCATTTGAGCGGGATTTTTGTCCACTTTCGAACTTGACAGTTGACCACACGAAGACATCACAAGTGCAACGCACAGCAAATTCCAGGTGAAAAATTTCATTTCGAACCTCCCTTGTTGAGTTGGTTACATGGAATATGTTCTATCCCTCTACAGCTCATTTGAGAAACCTCAAAATTTTGTGGCGATGACTCTGAAAAGCCGTGACACAAACAGAGCTTACTCATTGTTAATCCTACCTTTTTAGTTCCGAACCAAGTTCCTGTTTTCTGCTTGGTATAATGGCTTATCGGCAAAAATGCAGATAAACATGAGTGATAAAGCCAAAAAAGCGTATTCAAGCGTATACAAGAAATTGGTAGGTCATGCACGTGGTGATGCATGATCGCGATAGCGCGTTTGAGAAAATCTCAAAAAGTTTACGTGCGTAAAAAACTTGGAGAAATCTCAAAATATTTCCACGTAAAGTCTTTAGAAAGGCAAACTGGTTTGGGCAAAATTTGCCCGCTGAAGAAAGACCAGAGCTGATCTAAAATAGAGATAGCGACATTCTTGTCTTGATTCCCGATCAATTTAATTTTCAAACCCAAATAGGATGGAAAAGACCTATGAAGGCAATTTTTCTTTTCGTGGTGGCGATTCTTCTTGTCTCTTGCGGCCTCGATCCAATATCTGGCTCAAGCTCAGGCCTCTATCAGCTCACACTGGAAGATTATCCCTGCAAGACCTGGCCTGAAGGTCGCGTTGAAGCGGTAAATAGCAGGCTCGACAAAGACATGATGAAAGGGTGGGACAGGTCGAGTCACAGGCCACTTATCTTCCAGGCAATGGCAGGCGTTCCCGATCTTTATCTTGGCAAACTGAACGCACTTCATGTGAAAAACTCGTTTCATATATCTCCTCGCAGTAGTCTCGGTGGCGTGACTCTATATCCGAGCTATATTTATGTGGGGGATGACGTCGATTCGATAAACCTCGCGTTGCAGCACGAGGTTGGGCATGTCGTGGAGTATTTCGCGAGAGATATGGCGAGTGACGGAGATCCTTTTGAGGATGATTTCGATGAAGAGCTCGCGGTGACAGCCAAGGAACATCACGACAATCCATATCTTAACGCTTATCCAGCATCGTTTTCTGTCGAATCGGAAGTTTACAAGCAAGAATATTTTGCGGAGGCTTTCAACTCCTATTACTGCTCGGAAAACACCAATGCTCTCATCAGGAAACAGTTCCCATCAACATATGCTTTTTTGACCAAGTATCTTCAGAAGCCCGTGTGGATTTCTCAGTGACTAGAAGCAATTTTCAGTCGGCAAAGCTTCAAAAAATTTTGAAAGCTTTCTGAATAAGGCGCATCGACCCTGACGAGCCTTTTAGGCTCGGAATTAGCGTTAAATCATCATAACGTTCAAAACTCCTATTTTATGAACAAAATCTTGCTCTTACCAAATTACGAAAATAGCGATTGTCCTATTTGTTGCAACTTTTTTGATAAAGAACCAACTTCTCAAACCGCACCAATTTATTTCGAGGCAAAAGGGGGCTGTTAACACGCCAAATATTCTGCTTTTTTCCAAACGTGAAAAAAAAACTCAATTTCCTTGCTCAATGTACCGATCAAGGATTTATGGCGTGACTACACACATTTTTTCGGGGAGGGGGAACCGGAGGGCAATGTCAGCAACACCACGAAAAAAGAAACTATTTCAAATAGGCGCAGTTTCTGCTTTCGCTTTTGTGAGTTTTTCTTGGATTCTCACGTCATGCACAGGCGACATCTTCAGCACTCAGCATCGCAGAAGCAGCAAGAGTTCGAAGCTTCAAAACTTTAAGTTAGCAGTAGCTCCAATACCCTTGTCACTACCCTATAATCCAGCATACCTTCCTCTGCGCAGTGCGGGAACCGAGATATCTATCGTGGATTTCGATGGCGATGGCTGGGCTGATTTCGCGGAACAAGAACCTAGCATCGGTCAACTGAACGTTTATCGAAATCGGGTGGCTTCCTTTGACACCGTGGCATTTGTTACTTTGAATCCTCCTTTTATGCCCCATGGCAATCCAAACTGGGAAGTCCTCTTCGCTGACATTAATGGCGAT
>CAILAO010000686.1 GCA_903832105.1 uncultured Pseudomonadota bacterium
CAGTATGGAGAAATGTTTATGTCAGATCGCGTTATTTCGTACATAGAAAAAAATCGGGGTAAGTTCGTTGAAGAGCTCAAAGCTTGGCTAAAGATTCCAAGCGTGAGCGCTGACTCGAAGTATAAAACCGACGTCGAAAAAGCCGCTGAATTTGTCGCAAATGATCTCAAAAAATCTGGTCTCAAGACCGAAATTATAAAAACAGCGGGCCATCCAATCGTCTATGCCGAATGGCTGAACGCCCCCGGGAAGCCCACGCTCATGTTTTACGGACACTATGATGTTCAGCCCGTCGACCCTGTTTCACAATGGATTACACCGCCATTTGAACCCACCGAGAGAAATGGAAATCTCCATGCTCGCGGTGCATCGGATGATAAGGGACAGTGTTTTACGCATGTCAAGGCAGTTGAAGCTTGGCTTAAAACCGAGGGGAAACTTCCCATCAATGTAAAGTTTTTGATTGAAGGCGAGGAAGAGTCCGGCGGTGGAAATCTTGAAGCCTTTATTGAACACAATCATGAAAAGCTTAAGTGCGACTACGTCGTGGTCAGCGACTCCGGGCAGTTCGCTCCAGGTTATCCTGCTATTACTTATGGACTACGCGGCATCATGACATTTGAATTTGCTTTGCAGGGTCCGAAACAAGATCTTCATTCAGGTGGTTTCGGCGGTGCGATTGCTAATCCAGCGAACAACCTCACGTCGATTATTGCGGCTCTCCATGATGCTAATAGACGAGTTCAAGTCCCCGGATTTTATGACGACGTGGTCCCTTTAACTGATTGGGAACGCAAACAATTCGCAGAACTTCCTTTTAAAGAAGCTGAATTTTTCTCCACTGTCGGGACAAATAAAGGCTTTGGAGAAAAGGGCTATTCAATCATCGAACAAAAATGGGCACGCCCAACCTGTGACGTTAATGGTCTTACCGCTGGTTATCAAGGCGAAGGTTCCAAGACGATTATTCCGGCTCGCGCTAGCGCGAAGCTTAGCTTCCGCCTCGTCCCAAATCAAAAACCTGAAAAAATAAGACCCGCAGTCGAAAAATTCATCACAGATCACTGCATGCCCGGTATTCGCTTTGAAGTTCTTGATGGCCACGGCGCACCAGCCGTTTTAGTCCCAGTTGAAAGCCAAGGTGTCAAAGCAGCTGTTAGTGCGATTGAGAAAGCCTTTGGAAGAAAACCTGTCTTTACACGCGAAGGGGGTTCGATTCCAATCGTTGCTTCGTTCAAAAAAGAACTAGGTGCTGATACGCTTCTACTAGGCTGGGGTCAAGATGATGACCATGTTCACTCCCCCAACGAAAAGTTCTCTCTCGAAGATTTTTATCGAGGAACGCGCGCTATTGCCGCTCTTTTAGCGGAATTTTAATCGGATTTAATCGGGGAACATCTTACTAATTTCTATTGAATTGGGATTAGAGGGGGCGAGCACCTCGGTATATGCGGTCACGTCTGCCCCTATTTCAAACTTTAATCTACATTTAATGATGATTTTATATATTGATCTATATTTAATTCCGAAAGAAATTTAGAATTTGTTCCAGTTACGATTTTAGAATTATTTGTAAAATTTATTGTTCCGGTTAATTTTGTATTAGAAATAGTAAAATCATTTCTATAAATTTTTTCATCCGTTAATATTTGAGATCTTGTTTGAAGAGATCCGCTAGCATCTATATTAGGGGATACTGCTTTATTTCTATTATTAGCATTTGAATAATTTTTAGGATCAGGAAAATATGCTCCTGAACTTTTACAGGCAATAGGTTTAATTCTTGAATTCAAAAAATCATCTAACTCTTGAACTAAATATTCAAAAAAAGCCA
>CAILAO010000687.1 GCA_903832105.1 uncultured Pseudomonadota bacterium
AACCTATTCCTAAGAATTTGCTCCGCCAAGGCGGAGCTTTTTTTTGTTCGTAACCGGGACCAATTTTCACCAAGGATTGATAATAGCAAAAGCTGGCATAAGGTAACCGACACTCTTGGTTTACTTGAATTTGTATAGAGTTATATAATAGGTAAAGTAGTTAAAGCCTTCGGCTCTATCTTAGAGATCACCAAATTATTATCCTATATTGCACTGTTATGTATTATTTTTGGAGAGCAAACCGTCAATTTCAATTCTCAAAGCTGAATAACTCTCTCATATTTTGCATCCATCTACCGTTACCCATGCCGTTACCATTAATAAAAAACGATTGTAAATAACTCATTTACAATCGTTTAAAATTTAATCGGCGGAGAGACAGGGATTCGAACCCTGGGACCCCGCGAGGGGTCAACGGTTTTCGAGACCGCCCCGATCGACCACTCTGGCATCTCTCCTCTTAATTGTAAAGAACATTTTGCATAATACAGCAGGTGGTATATCAGGTAAGTGCGGAGAGAGAGGCTCCTTGAACCCCTCCTACTTCCCTTGTCTGATAAGGGTTCCAAAATTTTCTACCCCCTAAAGGTCACCGATTTTGACACCTCGAAAAATTAATCCTCAATACAGCGTTCTGCACTCTTTTACAATGCAAATTTACTCCTTTTTATGCAATGCACTGCTATTTCAGCACTTATATTTACGAATATTTTTTTTTGCCTTTGTTAATATCTTTCTCTTTTTTTCCCATTTTTCTCTCCTTTTCTTAGCTAATTTTAGACTGCCTTTATTCATCATTATTCACAAAGATATCTTCGTTTTGTCAATGATTTTGACCCCTGGTTTTCAGTGGTCATATCATCTGTCCATCGTTCATATTGTGCTGATTAGGCTGAATATTCAGTAGTTTGTAACGCTAATATTTATTCCTATGTCTGATCCGGTCCAAAATATCATACCTGTCAATTTCACTGAACACATCTGGGTTGCTTCCGGCATCGGGCAGTCTAATGAATTTGATCTCGTACTTGAATCCCCCTTCTCTTTGGAAAATTACTCCACGGCTATTTTCCGGAAATTATTTAACATCGGTTATCTCAAATTGCTGATCTTCTCGATTACCATTGTCTGCAGTTAAGTGCTCCGGTTAAATGGCTTAATAATCTTGAAAAGCTCATTAAACTAAATGCAGTTCACTTCACCTCCCCGGAACTTCACCATCGCCACACAAAACTGATGATTGAAATTGACCACAAGCGCCAGTCGTTTCAGGCATCCTCTCTTGGCAATCACCGTAGGGATTTGCTCCTCAAAAACGTCAATGGCTTCTCCGACAAAAAAGCATATTGTTTCACTGCTGTTAAAAATCAGCTCACTGATCTCGCCACGCATGAAGAAAAAATAGAATTACTTCAGGATCAGATCTTCGAATACCGCCAGGACTCTCCCGACTTTGTCTCTTTAAAAGAAAAGGCATTTGACGTCCTTTGCGAGCTCGAGATCGAGAAGCTCGAAAAGAAAGAGCTCATTCAGCAAAAAGCTGCTCAACGTAAATCCAGAAACAGTTCCGCGACCGTGCCTGTTCCCAAAATAAAGCTCAACTGCAACCTTAACTATTTTGTCGACATCTTCTTCCATCTCTCCACCAAAAAGACTTCTTCGGGTGATCCGTATATCGATGCCACGCCTATGCAGATAGCCAACTTTCTGGATCAAAATTTCCTTGACAAAAACGGCGACAAAATATCTCAGGCCTCTATCCTTACATTTCTCGATCCTAACCGCCCCGACAAGCGCCCTAAGCACACTAAAAGCTTCCGCTTAGGCGACGACCTCTAACCGCTCTGCAACCTTCAAAAAGGTCCAATTGCTCCTTTTTTATTCGCATTATTTCCTGTCCGTAAACCAATACGTTAAGCATCAAAATAGTCCAATCAGACCATTTTTAGACCATTGGACTATTTTTTATTATATTCTTTTGCTTCCTAACTTTTAAACAAAAAAGCATATGGAAGCAATCATCATTACCAGCGACCAGTTTCAGGAACTCATTTCCATGGTCAACCAGATCCATCACCGCGTCGAAAAGCTCTCGGCAAACCCGCACGACGCATTCATCGACAACTGCGAATTCATCCAGATCATGAAGATCTCCAAACGTACGGCGCAGACCTGGCGCGATGAAAAACGTGTCGCCTTCTCCCAGGTCGGGGCCAAAATCTATTACAGGCTCTCCGATGTCAGTCAGCTGCTCAGTAAAAATTACTACAAGGCAAATCCTCTGGAAGGAGGCTCAAAATGACGCTTTCTTATGATGAGTACTGTCGTGATGTCATGGCTATCAACGCTCAGTTCGATCGCTTCGACGAATACCAGGCGTATAGGCTTAAGCAATCCGCTATCCTTTCAGGGGTTGAAGATGACCAGGCTCTTTGCCCGTCCGCAGAAATCAATAATATCGTGTTAAACCCTCAACCCTTACCCCCATCGCCATGACACACTGGAAAAAGGAATTCAACTACCTCTATGCCGGAGCCTGGGATCTTCAGCCCAAAGAGGAAAGAACGCTCACCATTCGCGTGACGCAGCACGAAGAAGTCACTTCCCCCCTGGGCGAAAAGCAGAACTGCTTCGTGGCTTATTTCGAGGAATCTTCAAAGCCCATGATCCTCAACAAAACCAATTGCAAGTCCATCGCCAGATTATACGGTCCCGACACCGAAGACTGGCCCGGCAGGCAGATCATCATC
>CAILAO010000688.1 GCA_903832105.1 uncultured Pseudomonadota bacterium
ACAAATTTTACAAAAAGCAAAAAAGAGAAAAGACTCCCTGTCTTTTCTCTTTTTTTTAGAGGCATGTCATATCTCTTCCCAGGTACAACATGCCCAATCAATAGCAACTATAAAACGCGATTCCATCCCCAGAAATAAAGCTTCTCTTTGACCGTCCAGGCACTTGGATCTTTGCCTTCGGGGAAGCTTAAAAATGAGCAAGTTTCAAGATTAGGATCCTCTTGGTATAGGAGGTCATCATCTCTTAGGCTGAGTACGTCGATATAGTAATCTGGCGTTGCGGTACAGCCGGAGGGCTCCAGGTTTCCACCCTTGATTCCAAAAAGGGCTGTTGGATTCGCGGTTGATCCGAGTTCTCCTTTAATTTTCTCCCAGTCAAAATAGGTATTGTTGTTTCCAGGACGTGCAGGAGAATGGAAATATCTGTTAAATCCGCCCGCCACAAATGATCCAATGGCCAGGCCTTCTTTAGTAGCAACGTCAACAATCGCAAACCAACGAGCCGATTCTTTTGCGTTGAGCACTTCTGCTTTGATGGGACCAAATCCGTGAACCCACAGTCCCTCAAAAGCAAGCAGTTTTGTGCCGGTGACTTCTTCGGGCACAACTTTAAAGCTATCAACGGATGCCATGAGACCGGAGTCGAATGATAACGTCTCAAGCTGAGGCAGAACGTCTGGCTTGAACCAAACGAAAAGTCTGTCAGTTGCGGGTCTTGCTAGATCATCTTGAATCATTTTAATCGATTTGTCGGTTCCGGTATCATCACGATCTGTGAAACTTTTCGGTACGACGATATAGCTCACTTGAGTGCTGTCTTGCTTTTGTGTGGAGACGAGAGCAAACCAATAGTTTCCGGCCCTTGAAAGCTTTAATGTAAGACACTTACGTGTCGCGGTATCAAACTCAGAACAAGAGGCGCCGCCCTCAGTTGTAACGACCACTGGACCATCAGATTTTTTCTTCACACTGAAAGGACCAAATGGGAGACTTTCTCCTTGCTTTGGATTTGTGAACGCAACATCCTTCATGTCACCGTCGTATTTTGGAATGGTGTCTTCAGCGATTGTAATCTTATTACAAGCAGTACCGTTCCCTTCGCTCACAGGGATCGCAAAAATAAAGGTAACGGAGGTTTTGTCAACATCAGCTTCGAGCTGTTTTGTTGAATACGGTCCTTTGGGTGTACACTCGATGTTCGCGCTCAGCTTACTTGTTTCAGGCATGACATCGGAACCTTCGAGTTCGAACTTTACTTTGATTCGAGCATTGAAGGAGGGAACTTCATCGAGTTTTGGTGAGTATAACTTAAATAATTTTAGCTTAAGTTGTCTTGTAACGACTTTATCTTTATTGGACGAATAATACAGTCCTTTTTGTTCGGGCGACGAATTCCACACAAGACTGGGTGTTGGATTTTCGTTCCCACGAATTTCTAGGGCACAGGCGTCGCCATCGTTAATGGTCCCCCCTGGGAAGCTCACAGTTGTAGAAGCAGGATCGGGCTTTTCCGATGAAACTGGCTGTTTCCCATCGCAAGCAAGGGCATATTTAAAATCATCTCTCTTTTCATCACCTGGAGAAAGGCCAGCGATTGAGGCTAAAATTGAACTTTTTCCTGGATTTCGGTGATTTGCTCCATCGTCTCTTAATTTGCAAGACTGAGAGAACATCGCTGTGACGAAGAATGCACCGCAGGTTAGAATCGTGGTCTTGACGTTTTTCATCGGATCCTCCTGAGAATTGTAGAGAATTACCTTATTATAGAATACGTTCAAAACTGACCTTGGTCAAACATCTAACGTTCAGTCAACAATCCGCCCACCAAAGTTTAAAGGAGTGTACAAATCGCGTACCAGTTTTTAACGTATAGCAACATGTTGAAGTTACGAATATAAAACTTTAGTAACGTCGGAAAAAGGTAAAAAACTGTCAAAAAACTTTGCACGCTGTCAAAAGATTAGACGCTAAAAAACCTGTCGACCTGGAAAGTCTTTCCACAGATCCTCGGTGAAGAGCCTATCCCACAGATCATTCCAGGGGGGAGGATCAAGGGGCTTTGAAACATCCGAGGATTCAAGCCTTTGCGTGTTGACCGTCGTTTCACGTCCTCCTGACCAGAGTAGTGTGGCGGTGCCCGTATCAACCAAAAGTATGACAGCGTTTCCAGCTTTGAGAGAAATGAGTAGACCGCGATCGTTAAAGCTTTTCTGATAAGCGTAACCAATAAACGGCAGGAGTACGGCATCGGCTTTTTTAACAGACTTACTAAATGTATCGAGCCACATCCTCCAATCTTGGCGATTTGCAATGGATTGGAGATAAAAAGCGGGAAATGTTTTGCAAGATGAGCAGTCCGAAGGGAGGTGTTTCCAGATATCTTGGCTTTTGTCGAGGAGATCTGGGGTATTATTTTGCGTTAAAAATCGGCGGACACCCTCAGGAGAATACCCCTTCATGAACGGCTGATTCTTAAAACCATCGAGCACAAAAGCATCCATCTTTTTGCATAACGCCTCCAGGTCTCCAGTTACGATATTACTTAAGGGGAGTTCAGAAAACCTCGCTCCATGAGGCCAGGCTTGGCAGGGAGCAATAGCTATGCGAGCAGGAATGTAGCTCGCGTGTTCCGGAGGCACTCCATAAGGAGAATCGAACACATCGTTGCTTGTTAAGCAGCTAGATAATAAAAGGAAAAAGAAAAAAGCTGTAAAAACGTAAGTATGATTGCTGGTGCGGACGATGCTATTCTTCATAACGAAACAGGAATCTCTCGTGGAAAGAAATGAGATAACTTATTCTTTTCGTAGCATAAAGCAGATCAAAGGCCAAGTCTACTATTTAGCCTCTGCTGAGAAAGTGTTTTCAGCAGAGGCGTATCCCGAGAGACAGCGAAGGGATCAACGTAACATATTGATATCACGAGATCCCCGCGATCGCCTTCGGCTCCCTCGGGATACGGGATTTATTCACGAAGGACTTGAATAAAAAAAATAGGCGAAAAAACTTTTTTCGCCTATACGTATGCTATCTGGCATAAGGAATGTTGTTAATTCAGTTGCGCTCTGAGCTGCTTAACACGAGCCATTTCGGCGTGACTTTCAGCTTCTCTTCCCTTGGGATAGTCGTTGGAATCGCCGCGCGCAATGGCGTCATCCAAAATGGCTTTGGCTGTTTCGGAATCTCCGGAACGTTTTAATGTTAACGCATAGAAATAATGTGCTGCGTAAAAATACTCACCGGTTTCTGTATTTCTTGCGAATGTTTCGTCGATATTGCTAGAGGAGTCTGATCCCATTGCGATTTCGAGGTACTCTTTCGATTTTTGATAATTTCTTGCAGGGCCACCCGTGAGAGAAACTGGGGGTAACCTTTCCTCTCCAAGAATTCCACCAGCCAGGCGATAACAGCCCCCCCCCTCGTAAAGAGGATCGATAGCCCAACATTTCTCAAGTAAAGTCCAAGCTTCCTTTATTTTAGCAAGAGCTGCAACGCCCCCATCCGCAAAAGCCCAACCCGAAAGACAGCCGGATTTCCAGAAGTAGTATTCGGCAGAATTCATAGGAGCGAGTTTATCGATGTATCCGAGGCAGCGTTCAAAAATAGCTTTAATGCGTGTTGTCTCGCTTTCATGTAGTTGGATTGCTTCATAGTAATCAAGACGTGCGAGACGCGTCACGGTTTTTACCAAATCTTTTCCCGATGCAGATCGTAAGGCAACCATGTACTTGGCACGAGCTTCTTCGACTTTATCGAGGCCCTTTTCTCTCTCGGCGTAGGATTTATCCGCAGAAGAGAAATCGAAACCAAAAGCAGGGGACGTGAAAAATAATGCGATTGAGATTCCGAATGCCCAAAAAAGGTGATTTTTTTTACTTTGCATAGATCCTCCCTAACACAAACCAATTACAACAAAGGATGTCGATACATTGACCCTCATCTGAAACTCTAAAGGAAGATTATCTAAAGGTCTGTAATGACGTTGAAACAGATTTGTAAAAAGTTTGTAAATATTGGAAAAGCAAGGTTTATTAAAGAGAAAAGGCAAAGAAAATTTTTATTGACGATAAGATGTTAACAGTTTTTGTAACTGTTTTTTTTCAGCTCGCGTCTCAGGTTCTCTTCCACAGGGGAGATTATTGGCGGCAGAACACAAAAGTTCCTGATCAGCGTTTGAAAGGCGGTCAAGAGCTTCCTCGATCACCGCGATGGCACCGGGGCGGTCATGCTCAGCATCTAAAACCAAAGCATACAGATAATACACGTGATAGTAATAGGAACCAGAGGCCGTTTCTTTCGAATAGCCGGAATCAATGTTATCGGAAGATTCTGATTGAATAGCTATTTCCAGGTATTCTCGAGCTTTAACTAAGTCTCGTGATGGACCCGTTGGATTGATGGGCGGCGCTCCACCAAGGATAGCGCCCACTATTCGGTAGCACCCCCCGCCCTCGTAACGAGGATTAGTGGAGAGACACTGCTTTAAGAGTTTCCAAGCTTTATTGATTTTCCACAAACTCTCTATTGTGTGTCCTTGATCCGCGAAAGCCCAACCGCCCAGGCAACCAGAAACCCAATAAAGATATTCGGCACGATTTGAGTTTGCGAGTGGCTCAAGGGTGGTGAGACAACGTTCAAAAATGCCTTTGAGTTTTATCGAATCGGATTCTGGTGTGATGAGAGCTTCATAAGTATCGAGTCGTGCTAGTCTCACATAAGCTTTTAGTTTGTTTTCGAATGATAGCTTGGGAAGAATTTTAAGATATCTCGCGCGTGCTGTGTCGATTGCCGTGAAGTTTTCCTCTCTTTTTAAAAAGAGCTTATTAGCGTCACTTAATAAGGTATCTTCTTCTACGGATTCTGCCAAAGCGCTAGAGAAAGAAAAAACGAATAGAAGAGTTGCAAGTGACACCTTGTATGCGATGGAAAATTTGCGAGTGATGCTCAAAAAATATCCTTACATCATAGTTTTGCTTCTGAGATGTCAGAAAACAATGCGTCAGTGCGATTAACTCCGGTTCCTACCATTGAAATTTTCGTATTCGTTAGTGACTCAATGACTTCAAGAAATTTTTTTGCGTTTGGAGGAAGATCTGAGCACTTTCCGGAGGAAGGAAGCGCTTCGGTCCAACCTGGCAATGTTTGATAAATCGGTTCACAGTTTGCTAGCGTTTTCGAATCCCAAGGGAAATCATCGATACGACCTAGAAGCGGATGTTGGTAAGCCACCGCAATTTTAATCTCAGAGAAGCCGTTAAGAACATCCATTTTATTCAAAATGATACCGTCAAGGCCGTTGACTTCCGCGCTGTAGCGTAAAGCGACCGCGTCGAGCCAGCCACAACGTCTTGGACGGCCTGTCGTAGCCCCGAACTCCTGCCCAATCTCACGAAGTTTCTTTCCGGCCTCATCCTTCAACTCTGTGGGGAAAGGCCCTTCGCCAACCCTTGTAACATAGGCTTTAGCAACGCCATAAATTTTGCCTATACTTTTAGGAGAAAATCCAAGTGATGAACACGCACCGCCTGAAACCGTTGAACTCGAAGTGACATAGGGATAAGTTCCGTGATTGATATCGAGAAGAGTTCCTTGTGCGCCCTCTAAGAGTAATCTACGGCCCGATTTAATCAACTTACGCAGATACTGGTCTGCATCAAGCACGTAGGGTTTTATGTCGGATGCAGCGCTTTCAAATGCAGCCCAAAGATCTTGTTGGTCATGCCATAGACAGTCAAAATACTTATTAGAACGACGTTGGTGGGTGAGCCACTCTTTTCTTTGTTCGTCGTCAACAAAAGTTCCAAGGGTCATTCCTATGCGCGATGCTTTGTCCGCGTAGGCAGGCCCAATGCCTCTCTTCGTTGTTCCGATTGGGATCGATGTCGTTGACTCGTGAAATCCATCTAAATGGATGTGCCAGGGGCTTATCACGTGAGAACGCGCTGAAAGCCATAATCTCTTCGGATTGGAAGGGACTAAACTGTTCACCCAAGGGAGATGCTCTGCAGAAAGCTCAACTCCCATTTTCTGAACATGTTGAATCTCTTCAGTGAGGCGAACAGGGTCAACAACGACCCCAGAAGTAATGGCACACAGGATGTTTTTGTGAAAAATCCCGCTGGGAATTTGATGAAGAACGCACTTTTTCCCATCAACAAACAAGGTGTGTCCCGCATTTGTCCCCCCTTGAAAACGAGCGGTAATATCCGCCCCCTCGCAAAGGATATCGATCCATTTACCCTTACCTTCGTCTCCCCATTGAGAGCCAACAACGATCGTTACGTTTTCCATCTCTATTACGCCCTTTCGAAGTTTCGCCGAGATCCTATTTTTAAATGAAGCAATCTTCGGTGTCTAGTTAGATTCTGTCTAAAACGCCCAATCTCTGCGTTGGCTTCAAAAAAAATTCCTCGCCTAACCAGTAAGTTATGTCTCGTCATTTTTTCCTTGCCGCCTTGATCTTGGACTTTTTAGACAGAATCTAGATAGAAACGAAGGGATCTCGACGTAACATATTGAAATCACGAGGTCCCCACGGCCGCTACCGCGGCCTCGAGATACGCTTTTGCTGAAAAAAAACGGTTTTTGGCAAAATCTAATCAGGTTGCAAATTTGCAATATTTTCTATAGGTTTGATAGTTAAATGAGATTGGTCAAGCAAGAGGGGGGCCTTTCTTTGAACCATGCGGACTATAAAGAAGTTTGGGCGATTTCTCCCTTAGATGGGCGTTACCGAGGTAAGCTCGACGCGCTGAAGGACTTTGTAAGCGAAGGTGCATTGATCGCTTATCGGATTGAAGTTGAGGCAGCGTGGCTTTTGTTTCTTGGTGACCAATTACCAAAAGAATCTAAAGATAACTTTAAATTTCTGTTTTCTTCCGAAGTTAAAGACTTTTTGCAAAGCCTTTTAATTGAAGTTCCCACGACGGATGTGTTGAAGGTTAAAAAAATCGAGGTTGAGACAAGGCATGATGTTAAGGCCGTTGAATATTTTTTAAGGGATGCCCTAAAAAATCTCGGTGCTTCGAATATCGAGCTTGCCATGGTTCATTTCGGTTGCACATCGGAAGATATCAATAATCTAGCTTACGCACTTATGCTGTCAGACATCACAAAGAATTATCTTTTGCCTTTGATGGAGGCTTTAACGAAATCGGTTTCTGAAGCGGCATCTACTTACTCGGAGATACCGATGCTTTCGAGGACGCACGGACAGCCGGCAAGCCCAACGACTGTTGGTAAGGAGCTAGCTGTTTTTGCAATGCGCCTTGAACGGCAGAAGCGAAGACTTGAAACGCTTCGTTTCACCGGAAAAATGAACGGTGCCGTGGGCAACTATAATGCCCATGTCATAGCCTTTCCAGAAGTTGACTGGCCGGGATTTGTGAAGAAATTTTTAGAGCAAAACCTTCACCTAGAACAGAACCCATTGACAACTCAGATTGAAAATCACGATGTTCTCGTCGAGTTTGTTGACATCATTAGACGATTTAATGTGATTTTGCTGGGCTTTGCTCGAGATATGTGGGGTTATATCGCGTTGGACTATTTCACGCAGACTGTTAAGGAAAATGAGATCGGTTCCAGTACCATGCCTCACAAGGTCAATCCCATCGATTTCGAAAATGCTGAGGGTAATTTGGGTGTGGCTAATTCACTGGCGAATCATTTTGCAGAGAAATTACCTGTTTCGAGGTGGCAACGTGACTTAAGCGATTCCACAGTCCTCAGAAATCTAGGCGTCATGTTTGGACATAGCATTTTAGCATATAAGTCGTTTATATACGGTTTTTCAAACGTAAAGCCAAATGAACGTGTGATAAAACAGGATCTGGAAAATTCCTGGGAGGTCTTGAGCGAAGCTATCCAATCCGTGATGAGACGGTATGGTGTTAACGATTCATACGAAAGACTTAAGAAGGTAACAAGGGGAAAATCAGTCGACCGAAGCGTTCTCCTTCAAGTTATAGAGGATTGCGCGGAACTTCCAGATGATGTCAGAAAAAGGCTGGAAGACCTGACGCCAGAGCAGTATATCGGACTAGCACCCATGTTAGCTAGGGAGATTAAAACCTTAAAATCGGCTCTTTAGGGTGTGAGATCAAGGGGCATTCACATGAAATTGAGTGAACTTGCAAAGTGCCTTAACGCACAGATTGTCATCCCGGAAGGATCGGACGTTGATCTTGACTTGTTGTTACGTGGTGTGGCTCCTATCGATCACGCGAGAGAAGGCGATGTAACTTTTCTTTCAAACCTCAATTTTGAAAAAAGTCTTCAAACAACTGGTGCGAGCGTCGTGATTACTAGGTCGATCTTAGAATCCTGCAAAAAACCGCAGATAATTCACGTGAATCCGGTTCTGGCTTTTGCAAAAACGGCACAACTTTTTTATCAGCCAAAGCACGAATCGCGGTCGGTGAGCGAAAAAGCCTTTATCGATGAAAGTGTTAAATTAGGGGAGTCGGTTACGATTTATCCCATGGCGTACGTTGGTAAAAAAGCCAGTATAGGCAGTCGTTCTACCATTTATCCTGGAGTGTATGTTGGGGATGATGCTGTCATTGGGGAAGATACGATTTTATTTCCAAATGTTGTCATCGGAGATCAATGCCAGGTGGGCTCTCGGGTGATTATTCATGGTGGCACTGTCATTGGTGGTGATGGTTTTGGATTTGTTCCGGGAGAATTAGAACCCGGGAAAAAAGAAATTGTAAAGATTCCTCAGACAGGGATTGTTGTTCTTGAAGATGACGTTGAAGTTGGAGCCGGTAGCACGATTGATAGGGCAACGATGGGTGTTACGCGCATTGGAAAAGGAACTAAAATCGATAGCTCAGTCCATGTGGCGCACAATGTGCAGATCGGACAAAATTGTTTTATCTGTGGTCAGGCCGGTATAGCAGGGTCGGCAAAGATAGGAAATTGGGTTGTCCTTGCGGGGCATTCAGGAGTCGCTGATCACATAGAAATTGGCGATGGAGTAACGCTTGGCGGTATGGGCGGTTTTACGAAAAACACCTTAACTCCTGGAGAGTACATGGGTTTTCCAGCCATGCCAGCGAGAGATTGGAAAAGACTCCAAGCTTACATTCGAAATCTACCGAGGTATGAAGAACGTCTTAAAAAAATTGAAGAGCATGTCATCCGTAGTTCGAAAAAAAGAAATCCCTATTAAAAAGCAGAATTAGAGATAAGAAAACATATATAACGCTTTAGTCCGGACATCCTATCTGGAAAGATGTCCGGCGCTCTTTCATATCGGGGCTATTTTTTGACGCAGCCCATGAAAAAATCGCAAAGTGCGTTTTCCGGGCAATCTACTTTCTCTGGTCTTTCGTATCCATCTTTGCATTGGCAATCACCATTTATGAATTCTTCGCCTTCCCAGCATTGAGGAGTCGTAGGATCATCGTTGGTGCATATTTTGTCATCGGAGTCGAGGCACGGACTGACGGGCATGGGATCATCGGTGATGCATTTTCCATCATCGGAGTCGAGACACGGGATTGGGTCAGGAGTAGCGTAGACGATGTCGATTACGCATTCCCCGTCAATGATGTCCAAACAAACTGGAGAATCATTGCCTGTGAGGGGTTCTGGTTCTGTGACGTCTGGTCCTGGTTCGTCAATCGTTCCAAGCACACATACTTCAGCAGGCATGCAATCCATGTCTAAGGGACAATCAGTTTTTGCAAATTCAAGATGATACCCAGCTTCGCACTCACAAATGCCATTTTCCATTTTTGAGTTAGCGAAACAAACTTCATCACTTGATCCGGTTGTTGGGATGTTGTCGGTGAGGTTGGTCCCGGCTCGATCTGAGCGTTTTGCAGTCTGGTGCATTCGAAAATCGGTCAGCCCAGATTCAGTACACTGAGTTAACAACATTAAACTTACTGCCCAAAGAAAATTCTGTTGACGTTTCATAGCACTCCCCTTTTTTGTTAAAAATTTAGTTTAGCCTAGTTTTTCCTACTAACTTTAGTTCTCTTTTCGGTATTTTTTGGTGTTTTCTAAAGGCGGGAGGGCATGAAACCGTATTCCGGTGTATACAAGCAGACCAGTTATATTGTTTTTATTGGGAATAGGATTTTTCGCTGGACTCAATCAGCCTAAATTAAACTAATCCTCTCAGGGTGTTGCAAAACAGCAAAAAAAAGACAACTCAAGTTTCGTAGAAATCGGCCGATAAGGGAGGCTGGGCTCAGAATAGAATGTGGATAAGAGCAATTAAGTGAGACGTATATGCTCAGAAGATTAATAAGTGCATGAATGTAAAAGGGATTTAAAATGTTTTACCACGTCACATCCATGTCAATGCTACTTATTTTTATTTCATGTAGCTCCGGGACATTTAAGGCCCTTGTCAATCCGAAATCAAATGGATCTGAACAGGGAGTAAACGGTTCAACCACAGAACAAACTGCAGAGTCCACCGATGAAGATAGCTCCGAGCCTTCTGATGTCACTGATCCTGCTGACAGGCCAGTTTTGATTACAGGTTCATGGCTTACTTGCGGACCTGTTGACGGTCAGGAACTAAAATATGGTTGCAGCGTTTTCACCGCCCCGGATCAAAAATTTGCCGGTTCGATTGAGAAATGGGAGCTCATTTTAAGAACTCAAGATAACAAAGTGATTAAAATTGAAAACTATACGGTAGTTTCTGAGGGCGTTTGGCAGATAGTTTTTGATATTCCATCGTCTCTTGCAACACAGCCATTTTCGCTCGCTGCGACGGCGACAGCAGATGGTACGAGCGTATCTAAAACGCAAGAGGTGCCTGCCCCTACACCCACGGCCACTCCTACACCCACGCCTATATTTGTTCCTAGTGAAATCTCATTTAAATTTCGTCATGTGTGTGCTCTCTCTGATGCATACACGATAAGGTGTTGGGGGTATAACCTTACTGGACAGTTAGGGTTGGGAGACGTGGTTGATCGCTCTAAACCAGATAGCTTGAATGTTAATGTTGGTCTCAAAGTAACTTCGATAGCAACAGGCGTGTCACAGACATGCGTGATCATGGAAAATAACCAGGTACGTTGTTGGGGGCAAGGATACGGTCTTGGATATGGTGATTATATTGATCGCTACACTCCTCCAGAGGTCGACGTTAACCTTGGAAAGGACAAAACAGTCGTGGCTATAGCGGCAACCTGGTTTGTAACATGCGCCATTCTTAATGATGGCTCGTTAAAATGTTGGGGGCAAAATGAGAATGGGCAACTAGGATATGGAGATATTACAAGTAGGACTGCCCCACCCGATATCAGTGTTAACCTTGGATCCGGAAGAACGGCAAAACAAGTAGCTATGGGCACAATGCATACCTGCGCGCTGCTAGATAATAACGAGGTTAAATGTTGGGGTGCAAATACTAACGGCTTACCCGAGGAAGGAGGGCAATTAGGTTATGGTGATCTAAACGAGCGTCACGCTCCAGAAGCATTGTCTATTAACCTAGGAGTGAATAGAACCGCTAAATCAATTGCGGTAGGTTATTTTCATACCTGTGCAATTCTAGATGATAACTCTTTAAAATGCTGGGGCGTGAACATGAACGGTCAACTCGGCTATGGTGACCGGACATGTCTACTGCAACCCAATGCTTCGCCTATAAATCTTGGAGTGGGACGCACTGCAAAAATGGTTGCCGCTGGGGCCGAGCACACTTGTGCCATTCTTGATGATGGCTCCGTAAAATGCTGGGGCTCGTCTGTCGGAAGTGAAACTTATACGGAAATCCTAGCGCCAGAAGCCAATCCGTTAAATCTAGGATCTGGAAGAACCGCAAAATCGATTGCCACTGGTTCAGGTGCAGCCTGCGTCCTGCTTGATAACAGTTCTATAAAGTGTTGGGGATACAATGATTACGGACAATTAGGTTATGGAGACAAAAGTAATAGGTCCGAGCCTCCAACAACTAGCATCAATTTTGATTAGGGTGTGTTCTCAATGGCACTGGATTAGGGTTGAAATCCTTGAAAGACTTAGACTTGATCATTGTCATAATCTTATGGTTTCAACGTGATCTCTTTCGGAAGACTTTTACTTGATCAACACTTCGCCGTATTTCCCGTAGAAGTTTTGGCGAAAAAGCTCAACGTTTCAAGAAAGAGATCACGTTGAAGTCTCAAGTTTTAAGTCTATGTCTATGAGGACGTATACGTTAACCCAGTGCCATTCTGGTGTGTTCTCACAAAATCGGGAAAATTCTACACATTAAACCTAAAAAGAATCATATCACCATCTTTTACGATGTACTCTTTGCCCTCAAGGCGCACTTTGGCTTCTTTTTGGGCGATTTGCATGGAGCCGGCCTTTTTAAAATCTTCATAATAAACGACTTCAGCTCTAATAAAGCCTCGGGCAATATCCGTGTGAATCGCTTCGGCAGCGATAAGCGCAGTACTCCCTTTTTTAATCTGCCATGCACGGACTTCTTTTTCGCCCGCCGTGAGAAAGACAATGAGTTGGAGCAGATCAAACGATGTTTTGACAATCCTTTGTTTCGCGCTGCTCTCAACTTTAAGATCGGCCAAAAACTCCTTTGCTTCCTCGGGCGAAAGACGCGCAATCTCAGCTTCATTATCCGCAAAAAGGGCGTCGGCAATAATGTTTGGTTGATCTTTGATGTGATCTTGAAGTGTCTTTAAAACCCGTGCAAGTTGCTCATGAGATTTTTCTTGGCCTGCATTAATTAGCACAAGTGATGGCTTTGCGGAGAGAAATGCATATGATCTAAGTTTTTCCGATGACAGAGCGGGGGGAAACGTGCGTAGCGGTTTTCCTTGATCAAGAATGTCTTTAGCTTGTTTTAAAAGCTCGCATTCGACGACGGCGTCCTTTATAGCTTCTTTACGAAGCTTCTGTAGGTCCTTTTCGAGGCGATCTAAACGTTTTTCGATTATTGAGAGGTCTGATAGAAGCATCTCCTCTTCAATGCGTAAGAAGTCTTTAAAGGGATCTGACGGAGATCCGATAAAGTCGGAATCAAAAAATCTGAGACAATGAATAATGGCGTCCATCGAGCGAATTTGTGCTAGGAAGCCATCTGGAAGTGAACACCTTCCTCCATCTTCAAGATTGCCATCGGTAATTCCTGGAAGATCCCAGTATTCAACGGTAACAGGGGTTACTTTTTTGGGTTTAAAGTGTTGAGCCAAGACCGTGAGGCGTTCATCATCGATTTTAACGACTCCCACAAGGGGTTCATGGGAGGAGCGCTTTGCTCCATCAAGATCAGAATGTCCCGTTAGAGCACGGAAAAGAGTCGTTTTTCCACATTTTGGGAGACCAAAGATTCCAAGTTTCAAATGAAGAGATCCTTTACGAACGTGGTAGGGTTGGTGTAAGCCGCCACAACAGAGCCTCGGAAGCAAGGGAGAACCCACCAGTCTCTAGGTGGGTGCCATCGACTCTCGCTTTAGGCGTCCCCCTACACTCTATAGTGGGGGGCTTGCACACCGCGGGAGGATCTGGCTCCCTTTTAATTTAGCATCGGTTCTCCTGCGTATCCGAAACCGTCCTGCCATAGCAGGCTTACAAAAAAAAATATATCATAAGGGTCTTGGTTCTTAAAGATGCTTAGAAAGAAAAAAGTGAGGAAGTGTAGCTATGGAATTCCAGCGTCCCCTGATCTGTATTGTGGCAACGCCTATCGGAAATCTGGAAGATATTTCTCAGAGGACTATTGGGGTTTTAAAAGAAGCTGACCTTATCGCTTCTGAAGACACCAGAATGATTAGGAAAATTTTGAGTTATTTTAATATCACAAAGAAGGAGATCGTCTCCTACCATGACCACATCGAAGAAAAGAGGTCTGAGTTTCTTCTAAACCGCGTTCGAAACGAAAAGTTATGCCTAGCTCTCGTAAGTGATGCTGGGACGCCCTGTATTTCTGATCCAGGTTATCGTCTTGTCTCAAAGGCTCACGAGTACGGAATTAAAGTTAGTCCGATTCCTGGGGCTTCAGCTGTTACAGCGCTTATATCGGCATCAGGCCTTCCGTCCGATCGTTTTTGCTTTTTAGGATTTTTACCGACGAAGTCTAAAGAGTTAAAAGAGGAAATTAAGTCTTGGATGGCAGAGGGGTCAAGACGAGGTTCGATCATTTTTTTTGAATCAACGAGAAGGCTAAAAACTACTTTATGCCTGATTGCGGAGGCTTATCCCGGTGCAGAGGTTGTCATTGGACGGGAACTAACCAAACTTTATGAGGAAATTCGTAAATTCGCAGTCGAAGAAGCCATCGATTGGGTTGCAACCCACGAATCTTTAAGGGGAGAGGTTTCCATCATGGTGTCGCTTCCTGCCTCTTTTGCTCATGACCTCAGATCAGAAGAAAAAGCCGATTTAAACAGAAAACAAAGCCTGTTACGAGGAGATGAGCTTGAGATTTTCATCCTAGCGGAAGCTGGAAAAGCATTTAGAAAAAATGTCCCCTTGAAGGAATTGTTAAAGAAATATAGAGACATGCCTATCAGTCGTAAAGAGCTCTATAATCTACTGCTCAGGGCTAAAGAAGATTCTTGATTGACAACAAACTGTAAACCACACTAATCTCCCCCCGGTCTTTTTTATTTATGAAGCAAGGTTTATTCCCTTTATCTCAAAAAGGTGTTTTATGTTAGCGAGTTATCTTTTTGAATTAACAATATGGTCATTGATGCTTTGGGGATCGGTGGGGTTTGCGCTCGAACATACCAAGGTACTTCCTAAGGGAGTTCGCAACGTGGATATTAAAGTTGTTAATAGCGAGATTTCTGAACAAACAAATAATAAAGGAGTTCCAGAGCCGCTCGCAAAACCAATAACTCAGGACCTTACTTTTGAAAAGGCCGCCAAGGAAGAAAAAGACGCTATAAAAAGAATTAAACTGAAGGGGTTCTTAAGAGAGCGCGGATTAAGTGACGATGATTCTTTAGGGCAATACACTGGAGATGTGCAGGGCCAGGTCACTGTAGTGGCTCCCATCATTTCGTATGGTATTACGGAATCGCTTACCTTGGCAATTGCTGTGCCCATCTACAGGGCAAGTACGGCTGTGAGCGTCGGATTCCAGCCAAGCGGAACCGGGCAAAGGTTTTTAGAGTTGTTGGCAGAGCCATATTCTAACGAGATTCAAGAGGCCCACGTCGTGGGAAGAAAGCTGAACAACGCTGTCGATGTATTAAATGAGAAGTTAGTTAATGACGGCTATGAGCCGATTCAAAACTGGAGCGGTTCGGGGATCGGCGATATGACTCTCGCGGCGAAATATCGTTTTTTTGAAGCAAAACGTATCGCAAGCGCTACGACATTCGGAGTCACTGCTCCTTCCGGGAAAAAAGATGACCCTGATAGTTTGACGGATGTTGGGTTTGGAGATGGGTCTTGGGACACGTTTGCCCAGATTTCTTTTGACCAGCCCTTAGGAAGTTGGCAGTTTTTTATGAACGAGTTTACCAAATATACGGTTCAGTTTGCAGACCAAAAAGAAGTGAGAATGATCACAGAAGATGATCCGATCGCTGATTCAAAAAGGACCGTTCGATACAAACTTGGAGATAAGTTCGATGCGGGATGGTCGCTTCAATACGAGCCTTCTTTCGGCCTCGTGACGGGGACGGGATATTCTTATTTCAAAAAATTTGATGATTCATATTATGGCGCAGGTATCAGCAAGGACACCCTTGAAAAAGGGACTGAGCAAGAGGCTCATATTGCAGAAGCGATGATTGGCTATTCAGGTGTGCCAGCTTATTTAAGGGGATCTATTCCCGCTCCTTTTATGGTCACACTTGCCTATAAGAAACAGCTAAAAAGTCGAAATATGCCTATCAGTGACTTAGCTGAATTTGACTTCCACCTGTTCTTCTAGGGGGCAGCACAGCTTTAGTAGTCGTTGCCGTGAATTAAGTGAGTTTATCACGAAATAGAGGAGATAAAATGCCTTGGTGGTGGTTACTTGTGGGGCTCATGCCTCTCGTTGCCTTTGTCTTAGTCGATATGTTTGCAGGACTGAGGTGGGGCGTTGTTATTGCAATTATTCTCGCTCTTGTCATGTTTTTTTGGAGTTATTTCTACTTTGGCGTTGTCGACTCTACGACGATTGCGGATGCCTGCCTCATTTTGATTTTGGGCTTAGTAACCTTAAAAATGAACAACGCGATTTTTTTTAAATTTCAGCCTGTTGTCGTAGGGGTTCTTTTTGCGGCTTATTTTATGTATTTTCAACTCTTTAAAGATCCTGTTTTTGTCAGGATGTTACCGATGATGGCACCATTTCTTCCCGAAGAAACCAGGGAAATCATTAAAGAACCGCTCGTATTAAAACGTTTTGCAGAATTTTCTGCACATATGATTTTTGTTTTTTTAATTCATGCCGTTTTAGTGGCCTATTGTGCGCTCAAACGTTCGAATCTTGCTTGGCTTTTAATGAGAGGACTTGGAATCTACATCATTATGTTATTTGTGATGGCGATTGATGTTCTGCGTTGGTCGTATGGGAAGGTTTAAAGGGAAAATAGGCTTATCTCGTCGATGACGAGCTTTATACGTTGGATACAACACGGAAGGTTAGTTTTTATTGAGGTGGCCAGGGGGCCGGAAATTTTTGGCTATCAAACGTGAAAGCTTGCCCGATGGTCACCAATGGCTGACCCTTACGGATAAACATGATGGCACCCTCATAAATCTTTTGTCCCCCTGGGGTTGTAAGACCCAGATCAGCTCCATAATAACCAACAATGTGCCCTTTGACGCTTTCTGCATTTTGATTGCTTATATTTGACGATGCGATCAATCGATCATTTATTTTTAAGCCAAAAGCTCGTCCCTTATCGAGATAAGCCCAAGCCCCAAAGGTTTTAATGACTTTAATCGGAGCGTTTAAGGCGAGACTCTGAGCTTCTCCCTCTAGGAAAGATCGGAGATTGCCCTCTAATGGGAGTGCTATAGATTCATCAAGGTTAAGTTCCAGTTTAAGATTAGCATCGTAAGCAGAGGGAATATGGCTGCCAAGGACTGATTCGGCAAAGTTCATGTACAAATTGATTGTAAAAGGGAATTTCGGCTGGTTTGAAGTGTTTTGCGGAAAATTCCAGGTTGTGATGACGGCCCTTGTCGGACGCATAAGTGAGGGAGGTTCCTTAAGCAAAAAGCGGACAGTTCCAAGTTGTTCACCTCCGGTGGGGCTTGTAACGACATAGGTGGGGGAAAGTTGTTCACATAAGAGAAGGTTTAGCGTGTAGCTGGAACCATCTTGAATGCGGGTTGTTTCTTGACGTAACGCAAAACCTATATGTAGCGCGCTTTTTAATGATGGATCATTCTGCAAATGTTGTTCCGCCCGCGCCAAACTGGTATCAGATATCTTGTCAATCTTGGGCTGAAGCAGTTGAAGGAGTGATTTGCTTTTTAGCGCCGCCTCCCATTCCTTTTTACTAATTGTTGTATGAGAGGCCCCGAGAATCGAGTTTTTAACAGCATCTTTTGTTAAAACAAAGACTACATAGCGATCGTTGAGTGAACTCCATACAAGCTCAAAGGCCACAGGGGCTGCTAGGGCCGACTTTTTTGTAGATAGAATACCTGATGGAGTTGTTCTTGCGAAGACGAGCGCACTGATGGGGATTCCTGAAGGAGACCAAATACTTTTTTGGTTTACAAAGTCAAATAGGGGTTGCCCGGATGTGAAAAGCTTACTTGCAAGACGCTTTTTAATGTCGTTTAAAACAGTTTCCGACTTTTTTACGATTTCGGGAAGGACTCCGTGAATGGTCCAGGGCAGGATCAATCCTTCTGGATAATTTTCATGTGAGGATTTTTTTGTTGGGGAAGTTTCTGAAGGCGAAATCGCTTGCTCTCCAAATGATATTGAAGCAATAAAAGTGCTCGCCAGTGCGGCAAGAAGTGTGGCGTGTAACGCAAATGATTTCACGACGACTCGCTTTCTTAATGAGGTAGCTCTCACAAAATTACCCTCTTTTTCCGTATCGGCATGGCGAGTGAAGATATTAAGAAATCATCGGTAGACATGGTTATGTCTTGGATGGAAATGAGCGAAAAGATTTTTTTGGTGACTGGATAAAATATTGAAAATTAGGTATGAAAATTATTAGTGTTGGACGATCTTGAATCGCCGGGTCGAATAAAAGGTTGGGGTATGTCGCAATTCTTTGTATTTAAAGCTGTTTCTGAGGTCTGGCGTGGATTAGGGACGTTCATTCATGGTGTTTCATGGCTTCTTAGTCGCCCTAAGTATCTATTTTTACTATTTATTCCTATGATTCTCGGCGTATTTTTCCTCGTTGGAGGATTTGCGCTATTTGCTCTTTATGGGGACTTTGTTTTTGACAAAATTATGTTTGCTAAACCTGAAGGCTGGTGGTGGTTCCCCGTTTAATATTTGTTTAAGGCCTTTCTCTATCTTGCTTTTTTTGTGTTAACTCTTCTTAGCTCACTTCTCATCGTGAACATTATCTCATCTCCGGTTTATGAGGTTGTATCGATAGCTGTTGAACGCGAGATTTTTGGGGATAAGACGATCGATAT
>CAILAO010000689.1 GCA_903832105.1 uncultured Pseudomonadota bacterium
ATCGCTGGTCTTAGCATTGGAAAATACGATAGTCAATGGGACAAGTTGTTCAAACCATTGAAGAAAAGCCTCGCTCTATTTTCTAATTTTCAGCTTATATGTCGCGTCCCATTAAACTCATAGACTCATATCTCATCTCATTCTTAGACTCAAAACTCATAACTCACCATTGAATTTTAGATATAAATAATTACTCATGATCTCATGATCTCATGATCTCAAGGAACTCGCGGTGCCAAACCTGGTTTGTCTGCGATAACTTTTCGGTGCCATGAGCGTAATCTTAAGCTGGGGCATTAAAAAAAGCCCAGCCAGACCGGCTTGACACTCACCTAACACACAAGGAGCGGAGATATGCCTGTTACATACCCCTGTTTATATAAAGAATTAGTCGCGATAGCAGAGAAAAATGTTTCTTTGGGGCGGCATTGTCGATGCCCTTTTCTGCAAAAAGTTTTTACTTAAGTTCAACAATAAATGGGTTAAGCGCGGCGCGGTGTTACTTGACGCTACTGGCGCTCATTACAAAAAACATCTCTCCATACCTCTGGCCGGATGTCCTACCTGCAAAAAAACACTTCGGGTTTTGCCCTTGGATATATTGCCATATAAAACCTACGGCATCTCCATAATCCAACTATCACTTCAATCGTATGTGTTCCATATTTCCGAGGGTTTGCGTGCAACAACCGCAACCATAAAAACCAAATTTGTATATGCACCGCACCCTTCAACTTTGTGGCGCTGGTCCAAGAGTTTTGGCGAAAAGGTGTTGAGCAGAGAGTCTCAGATCGTCAACTACTACTATCCACCCTGCAGTGCCATTCTGGCTCAAACAACTCGTAAATGCGCCATTAATGCAGCTGACATTTTTATCGATCTTTCTGCAGCCGCACAGCTCTACATCACGGGGTTCAAGTATCATAGTGAAAGGAGACTTGATCAGCTAATCGCGGTCGTGCGCATACTTCTTGTTGCACGTGAAATATTCGGGAATACAGCCTCAAGCACACTGCTTGCATGGAACGAGATGCTTCTTAGCGAGTTTTTTGTGCCGGCATGGAACTTTCCCTGTAAAATCAAGGATCCGACTTTGCAACATACTCGCCCTCCGTAAAGATGTTATTTTTTCCGATAGTACACCATACTCAATAAAGGAGAGACGTATGGCATCGGATCAATTAGAAGTCGCCCTGTGGCGGTATGAAAAAATCATACCCTTGCTTGATTTTTGCCTGTCGCCACAAGCAAGATGCAGTCTCGTTGAAAAAATGGCGGAGCAATGTGTCCTGTGGCCATCTGGAAAACATGCTCCGATTCAACGCAGTACCATTTACAATTGGCTACAACGCTACAACGCTGATACTCGTATCGAATCGCTTCTGCCAAAAACGCGAGTTCGCAGGACGCAATCAAAATCAATGATAGATCCAGCGTGGGTGAGCTTTTCTCTGGGGCTTATTGAAGAAGAACCGGCGCGATCCCTGTTTGTTTTATGTAAACGTGTTCAGCTACAGTTTTCTTTGCCTTGCCCACCTTCGCGCTCATCACTGCATCGGGCTTTACGCAAAGAGAGCCGCTACAACAGCATTCGTAATGCAGATATGGTGAAGCTGCGCACCCGATTCGTTGCTGCGGCGGTTCATCAGATGTGGCAGGGTGACGCCAAAGCTGATTTCACCGTTACATTTATCGATGGGTCAACAAGAAAAGTGCGCGTCCTCTCATTGATTGATGATTACTCCCGCTACGTTCTGGGTGCGCTTATTGTTGACACCGAATCATTGCGCGCCACGGTGCAGACATTCTTCCATGCTGCAAGCAGATTCGGGTTGCCACACAGCTTCTACGCCGACAGGGGCTCTCCCTACGACTCATATCTTTTCCGACAAGCATTAGCGCTCCTGGGTGTTCGGCGTATTAACACTAAACCCCGAAACCCCAGCGCGCATGGTAAGATCGAAGCGTATCATCGTCCTTTGCACCGCTGGTTTATTACAGAACTCCCTCATCAGCAAATCCGCGATTTGGCACATCTGCAGGATCTTCTTGATGCGACAATCGAGATTCTCTATCATCAGCATAAACACCGCGAACTGAAAATGACACCCGCAGCAGCCTTCAATAACACCATAAGCCAGCGCACCGTAACAATCGACCGGCTCCATGAGGCATTCCTGGAATATCATACATTGACACCGGAAAAGAAAACCGGTAATGTACGACTTAGGGGAACGCTGTTTCACACCCCAAAAGAATATCTCATTCCACGTATTGCATTACCGTACGCCGTCGATCTGATCGATCCCGCCAGAGCATACCTCATTGACAGCAGTGCTAAACATATCAAGCTTGAAACCGCGATTAGAGTTGTACCGTTACCCGTGCAGGATGCCGTTTCCATTGATAATTCTAATTTACAGGGGTCGTTGAGCCCGCTGCTCGAAACATATCGGGGCCGCACATTACAAGCGGCACAAAGCGGTTTCGGTTTACCTGAGATATACGGTCTGTTTGCCGACATACTTAACCGATCCGTTCCCGACACGGAATCCGAAGCTGCGATGATGGCTCAGTGGCTCAGAAAACATGGGCCATTTGCAAGAAACAATTTGACAAGTGCACTTGATGAGGTTGTCAAAAAGATCGGTTGCGGCAGACCACTGCGCTCAATGCTTGATGAGCTTGCCATCATGATATCCACAACGAAAGGAACTCAAAAATGAACGAACAGCACATTGGAAAACCATTTCTATTTGAAGATTTCAGGTTTGCTCATGACAGCATTTGTGCAGCGCTGTCACGCCATGAATCATACATATTACTGTTAGGTGAGTCGGGATGCGGTAAAACAATGCTTCTCAGGCATCTGCTTGGAGATCTTGACACCAGACTGTTCCAGTTTATCTATCTTTGCGGAAGGCAAACTACCGCGACAAATATGTTGGGGACACTGGCAAAACACTTTCACCTTCCCACGAGGTGTACGCGGGTTGAGACGATGCATCTATTAACGACCGCAATTGGAAATGTGTCAGCTCGATTCATCGTTGTTATTGACGAAGCACAGGAACTTCTCGATCAAACTTTGACTGAACTACGATTGATGTGCGAGGCGCAGCTTCAGAATGATCCGCTTTTTACTATTATTTTATCTGCACTTCCCTCATTGAAGGAACGGTTACTATCGGTAGAACACGCCCCGTTACTACGTCGTATTTCCACTCGTTTACGGTTGCGAGGATTACAGGATGAGGAGGTACTGCACTTTCTTAACCACTGCTACGATGCCGGTGATATATCTCGGTTTACGCCACAAGCCTTGTCGGTGCTTTTTGAAGAAGCCCGTGGTTTACCTGCACAGATTTTACAATACGCCCGGTTTTGTCTGCACAATAACGCGGCTGACAAGCTAATTGATAAACAGCAACTTGTCGATTGCATTCGTACCATGGAATCATTTTAGGAGGTTAGGGAATATGGAAAATATCGGATCGATGTCACCAATAAAGCAGATAATATCTCAATCGATGGCTCGTTATGCCACGATTGCGCCAAAGGGAATAATACTGCCGCATACGACAACGCCGCACAATCCGCTTTGTGTATCAATTGTCACCTATCATGCGGCCAGATCCCGTTATGTTAACCGTCATCCCGTATGTAGAAGTCTTGACGGGATTCATGCTGTTGATCATAAAGCCAGCTGTTTGTCATGTCCCGAAAAAAGAAGCTGCACCCCGCAAATAGCACTTGACGTACAATATCGCGCAGTACCGTTACGCGTTCTGCTGTCATATACATCTGCAAATAACTTCCTGGCACTGTTTAGAAAGCTTACGGGAGAGGTCAGATCATTTGAAGGCAAACTTCTTACAATTATGGTGGTCGATCACGGCAGGTGGGGCGAGGCAACTTTTACTATTCAATAACTTCGAATTCTAACACAGGAGATTAACTTTTCCTGTGTTTTTTTTACCTTCTCCAGTCTAATCTTTCCTGAAATGCCAGTCTAAAACAAATGCGGGACGCGACACGAATATTTCGAGAGAGCTGCCTTCAAATCCGGTAACACTCACCTTTGCCAACGGAAAATATACGGCAACATCGCAAACCGGTCATATCTACGAATCTCAGGATCTTTTACA
>CAILAO010000690.1 GCA_903832105.1 uncultured Pseudomonadota bacterium
CAACTTAATTATATGATTTTCGCACTCCACTTACCTTTTGCCTCTTACCTCTCTGTCTTCCATCTTTATTCGGCTAGCCATATTTTGAGATTCTTCTTCACGAATGCGTCATCATTGAGATGTGGATATGATTTGTAAATACGATCAATTTCCCTGCTCTGCCCCGGAGACAGAACCTCTTTCGGGTTCAGACACCATATTCCTGGAAGCAGTCCCTGCCGGCGCAGCACCTCGTGAATTCCAGGTATGCAGCCGGCAAACCCGTTTGCCGTGTCGAATAATGCGGCATTGCAATCTGTGACCTCGATGTTTCTCGACAGGAGTTCATGCGGGATATCTTTTCCGGAATCGAGCAGTGCGTGAATTTCGTTCAGGAGTTCAACAGCTTTTTTTGTCCATACGCACCAATGCCCGAGTAATCCGCCTTTGATGCGGATGCGTTTGAGTTTACCGCAGGCTCGTATCTTATACTCGCTAATCAGATCATTGACAATATTATCGTCGTTACCGGTGTATAGCGTTATTTCTTTTTCCCTGCCGGATTCAGCCAGCGCCCTGATAACATCGAACGTCTGGTACCGGTTGAATGGCGCCATCTTGACAGCAAGCACATTTTCAATATCCATGAATCCGCGCCAGAAATCGTAAGACAGAACTCTTCCACCTACTGATGTCTGAAGATAAAATCCGATGATTGGCATGACTCCTGCGACTTTTTTACAGTGCGTCAGCATCTCTGGAACATTGGATTCCTTCAATGCCGCAAGGCTGAGCAGGCAGGCATCGTAGCCGTTATCTTTTGCGAAGTTCGCTTCGTAGAGAGCCTGTTTTGTCTTTCCGCAGACTCCGGCAACTTTCAGGATTTTCTTCTTTTTTATCGCACACCATTCATCGATGAATTTAGAAGTCTGTGACAGGACGGGTTCGAAGAGTGCGATTTTGGGATCGCGTATTTCAAACTGGGTGGAATGCACTCCGACTGCAATTCCACCGGCACCGGAATCAATGTAATAGCGGCACAAAGCCCGCTGGTACCTGGGTACGAATTTCCGGTTTTTGTCCAATGCCAGAGGCTGGGCCGGAATGACAGTGCCTTTTCTTACAGACGACAATACGGCTGAATCAATATCTTTTATTTTTTTCATAAACTTCCATCCTTTATTTTAAGCACAAACTGAAAGGTTCTAGCGGCAATAATTATTGCCTTTCCTTTCTTTAAGTTGGCCAAGTTGGTCTGATGAGGGCAAATATAAGGTTCCCGGTTCAGATGTCAAGCCGTTTAGGCTAAGGGTGTAATAAAGTAGTTGGTCGTCATAACGACCCAGGGAGAGTTCATATCGCTGTAGTAGCACAGGTCGCCGCGGCGGATTGCCTGTGTGCCTTTGGGTGTCTCGCCCGCCTTGGTTATAGTAAGGCATATGGAATTTACGAGCATTTTTATGCTATCATTCTAACAAATCTATAGGGGAATTTTGAGAATTCCTCGGTGAAGTTATTTTCAGAAATTCTCAAAAAAGTGGCAAGTTTTTAACACCCCAGGTTTGACCCGAATGGCGCTTAGATAAGAGGATTTTAGCCTCATTTTCTTTTCTTTA
>CAILAO010000691.1 GCA_903832105.1 uncultured Pseudomonadota bacterium
CGGGTACAGGTGTAATCCATGAAGCTTTCTCTGCGACTTCCGCAAATCTTACATCGCCTACGAGCCTATGACCTTTCGGAGAATTCCTATCCGCAACCCGGTTGATCCCGACATCAATCACGACTGCTCCTTTTTTCACCATATCGGCAGTAACAAATTCAGCTTTACCAATAGCAGCAATCAGAATATCGGCTTGACGTGTGTAATCGGCGATATTCGGAGTCCTTGAATGACAGACAGTAACTGTGGCATTTGCTCCTTTAGCCTTCTGGAGGAGGAGAGACATCATTGGTTTTCCCACAATATTTGAGCGTCCTATTATCACTGCATGTTTTCCGGCTGGATCTATGCCACTTTTTTCGAGCAAGATCATGATTCCATAAGGAGTACATGGATAGAAGCCATCAGTTTCGCCGTTGAACATCTTTCCCACGTTCACGGGATGGAAGCAGTCAACATCCTTTTCAGGTTTTATCGCCCTTACAATTGCGAACTCATCAATTTGTGACGGTGGTGGAGACTGTACAAGTATTCCATGTATTTTGGGATTATTATTGAGTTCACGTATCACTGCGAGTACATCATCCTGTGTGGCATTTTTGTCGAGCACTCGCTTTTCGGAATATATCCCGAGCTCTAGGGATTTTTTTGCTTTCATATTCACATAAACGGCAGAAGCGGGGTCTTCCCCCACAAGCACTACCGCAAGTCCGGGTTGGATATTATGGTTTCGTGCCAAAAATGCAACTTCATTCGCCGTTTCCCCGTGAACTTGTTCGGATACCTTCTTACCATCTATGATATTTGCACTCATAATCTAACAATCCTTATATTCGCATTTTTTTGACCTAGGTGAATTATACAACTTTATTCAGACTTTTAAATTTCTATACCAGAGATTTATTTTAATTTCGCGTTATAGTTCCGTATGCGCATTATGGTTTACAATATTGCTTATGGGACAGGTTCCCCGAAATCATACTATGACCATATCAATACGGCCCCTCGTTATATGCGGACTTCACACACTCATCTCGATGAGATCATGAAATTCATAGGTGAGGCCAATCCGGACGTTCTCGGACTGGTCGAAGTTGATACCGGTTCCTACCGTACAAAATTTGTCAATCAGGTGGAGAAAATCGCAACTTACCTCAACCATCACCATCAGAGTTCGGTGAAGTACAAGCATAATTTTCTCGCAAAGACGCTACCTATTTTTAGGAACCAAGCAAATGCTGTCCTCACAAAGGAAAAATTACCCTTGGGAAAATTTCATTTTTTCGCCCGTGGTGTAAAAAGACTCATTATAGAAGTGAATATCGGGGGATTGAGGTTCTTCCTAGTTCATCTGGCCTTAAAGAAAGATGTCAGAAAGGTTCAACTTGCAGACCTTGCTAAACTCGCAAAAGGACGGGCACCGGTCATCATTGCCGGTGACTTCAACACCTTCTCCGGCGCACATGAGGTCGAGGATTTTCAAGATGAACTAGGGTTAATCAATCCAAACACTGACGGACTCCCCACGTTTCCGTCATGGAAACCTAAGAAACAGCTTGACTTCATTCTCTGCTCTAAATATCTAAAGATAAAGAATTTCGAAATTCCAAAAGTTAAATTCTCCGATCATCTGCCTCTTATATTGGATTTCAAGATCTGACTTACAAAGGATACGTTGAAAAAACGTTATTAAATGCGATACTATGCGCTTCATTTTTTTCAGAGTCATTCCGCAGGATGACGAATGGATGGATTCTTGGATGACAGGATTGTTCTATGTTTATGTCTTTGATACGAAACCCTCCAGAAATCTATCCTGTCTGCGTGAGTACCCGCACAGGCAGATCATCCAATCATC
>CAILAO010000692.1 GCA_903832105.1 uncultured Pseudomonadota bacterium
AGTAACTTCAAAAGTAATCGGTCACAGGACAGCGCAAAGGCGTAAGCGGAACTTTCGAAACGTTTCAGGAATTGTGTCCTAATGAGGCCGACAACCTGTTTCTGTCTGTTTTCAACCATTGAATCAATAGCATCCTGCGGGCCCTTGTAATAAGCATAAGGATAATAAATCCCTAAGACAAAAAGAGGCTTGTCTTTGGCAAATGCTTTCTCGATTTGCTCCAGCAGCCTACCATAGGTTTTCTTGACGGAATAATCGGCAACTTTCGGCGCTTCACGAACGGGGAAGATAGCAGCGTCCCCTGTAATCTGCATTTGGCTCTGTTTCGCGTATGCTCTGCTTCGTTGGACAACCAGATGTCTAAACAACGTATCAGTGGACAAACTCTGTTCGGCCTGGGCTATGTCGATTTCGACCGGCGTTTCTGGAGTCTCCTGTGGTCCTGTTTTACTTTTGAGTTCCTTTTCAAGCCGGATAAAGTGACCGCGAAGTGAATGAATGCCGAGAGTTGATTTAAAATAATCGTCCTGCTGACGAGTAAACAACTCGACCATATGACGAAAATCATCCAACTCATTGTTAATCGGTGTGGCCGTCATCATATAAACTTCTTTTTGGCCCCTGTCTCCATCAATGATGTCAAAAAGAAGACGGTATCTGGAAGGTTTCCGTTCACCAGTCCCCTTAATCCCGGGATTCCTGAAATGATGGGCTTCATCAATGACTATGGCGTCCGCCATTTCCTTAATGCGCTCAAAACGGTATTTGAAATCTCCAGCACGTCCCAAATCCGTATGGTTGAAAATGACAAGATTGCTGAAATCACCACCCTTAATTCCACCAACATGCGGTAGATAACGTTTCAAATCTCTTTCCCAAACATCGGCCCGTGTTGATTTGGGAACAAATAAGGCGACCCGCTTTCGGTCGTGCATTATAAGTCGCTCGATAAGCATGAGACCCACGAAAGTCTTGCCTAGCCCTACCCCGTCACATATAAAAGCGCCGCCATATTGACGACCAATCTTGACCAGCGCCTGATAGCCTTCTTTTTGGTATTGATCCAGAATGGGATAAATTTTTGACTCCCGTTGCTCCCATTCAGTCGGTGTCATTTCATAACTTCGGAAATATTCGTGCAAGGCTTTAGCGTAAACTTCGAACGGGGTATATTCTCGAGTGTGACGTTCGATAACATTGAAAATCTCTTCGCTGACCGGTTGAGCTTCATTCCAGTAACGCTCGTACCATTCCTGAAGGACATCAACTTCACGCCTGATTTGAATATTCAGTTCGACGTTTTCAGTAAGTCCGGGGTAGGTAAAATTGCTGGAGCCCACCAGAGCGGTGGAGCCTATTACCGCATGTTTAGCATGGGTAATATAAGCCTTGGCGTGAAATTTATCTTTTGCGTAGACACGACATTCAATCTGATTCTTTTTGATGGCTTCAACAATGGCAGGAACACCGGTAAGGAAGTCGTTTTTTTCCTTTTCTTTCTCGATGCTTTCGTCAAGGATTCGTTTGGCGTTTTCTGTGCCGGCAAGGAGGGCTTTCTTGGTTCTCTTGGATATCTCATCTCCCATAAGAATTCTGATTTTTTCAAGAGTTTGCCACTTACCGTCGAGGGCAAGCAAGGAACCTATTTCAAATGAACCAGTGGCGATGTCGAATTTGTTCGAAAGATCGGTCCAATCGTGAAGATAATTTTTAACCTTCCAGTCTGAATCGCTGTTATCGACTATGAAGAGATCCGCCCCTCTTTCTGACCCACCTTTTTTCAATCTGAGAACCCCCTGATGAGAAATCTAAATCACAATACACGCTTGCATGAGAAAGGTTCAATCGAAATCAACGATTCTCTCCATTCTTTATGAGTAAGATACAAGGGTTTCATGATGACAAGACTGCTAGGCATGATTGGCGTATTGTTTTCCGAGCGATCATGAGCCGCAGCGTAATCGAGCGTCTTCCTGTCGTTACAGGCAGTCTTAGTCTCCGCTCGCGACTTACGATTGATCATATAACAAAGGCCTTCCAATCAACACGTTTTTTTGCCTGCAGGAGACCTCTGGAGTCATCTCACCTGGCTCAAACATCCTGGTTTTCAAATATAATTCCGATATGCGTCAAACGGGGACACACGTTATGAAATATTTTTTTGGAGCGGAACTTCCAGAAAAGCAGAAGCCTTATGTGAGATTAATTAGCTGATATGCCTAA
>CAILAO010000693.1 GCA_903832105.1 uncultured Pseudomonadota bacterium
CAATTTCGACATTTAAGTCGATATTGCATTTTGGAGGAAATTCGCATGAAACATTTGGAACACATTTCCTTACTTGGATGGTTACTACTTTCTTCGTTATTCACCTTGTTTCAAACTTCTAAAGCGCTCAGTGAAACATCTCTCGACACCACAAAAGAAGCCGGGAGAGTGCGGCATTCTGCGTACCTGGAGGGGCTTCGTGAATTAAAAGATGCTAACGGTTGGACGTTTGACGTTGACTACAGCGACGCGTTGGACATCCCTCTCGAACAACGCACAGGTCTTGTGCTTCCAGACAACTGGAGAGAAAATGCAATGTTCTTGACTCCCAAAGTTTCAACTTACGACATGCCGCGGCACTTCGATTGGCGCGACATGGCAGGAGGTTTAACACCTGTCAAGTATCAAGGCAATTGCGGGAGCTGCTGGGCCTTTGCGACCGCTGGCGTGTTCGAAAATGTCCTGCGCATCCGTGATGCCATCACAAAAGACTTGAGCGAGCAATATCTGGTTTCATGCAATCAGTCAGGCTATAGCTGTGGTGGCGGCTGGTGGGCGCATGATCTGCATCAACAATTCGGACTTGTCCCAGAATCGAAATTTCCTTATGAAGCGTCTGATGTTCAATGCAAGCAAAACCTTTCTCATGAAGAAAAAATCACAAAATGGGCTTTTGTGGGAGGCGAGGAAGATGTACCGCCGGTCGACAAAATAAAAGAAGCTCTCTATACGTATGGCCCAATTGCTGTTGCAGTTGCGGCTTCGGGAAGCTTCTCTGCCTATAAGAGCGGCGTTTTTAATGATTGCTCTGGAGGATCTATTAATCACGCTGTAGTGCTTGTTGGATGGGATGATGACGAAGGTTATTGGATCATGCGAAACAGTTGGGGGCCAGAATGGGGCGACAATGGTTACATGAAGATCAAATACGACTGCAACCAAATCGGTTACGCCGCAAGTTTTGTGGTATACGAACCAAAATGCAATCCACAACCGGAAGCGAGTCCAGGCCCAGCCCAAGTCGTAAAGAAGGGATCTTCTGTGAAGTTGGGGTCAACACCAATTATTGATCAGAAATATAGCTGGACTCCAGCGGCAGGTCTCGACAACCCTTCGCTTCCACAGCCAACCGCAAAACCTGACGTTGATACCATATACACCCTGACTGTAAAGACCGCATGTGGCAGTGCATCAAGCAGTGTGAAGGTCACAGTTCATCCGTAGGTAAAAGGTTAATCTTTTTTCTTGAAAAACGATTCAGCTAACTTTAGTTGGTGTGAAGGGCCGGTATCTTTTTGCTTACTATGCATGTCGAAAAGTCCATATTTCACAGCGTCTTTATCAAGCGGTTTTAGCGCGAGGCATTGAATCATGTGCTTCCCATACACAAGACCTTCTTGGTAAAAAAGAATTCTAAGACCCTTGATATGATGAAAAAGTTCGTTTGAACCAAAAAAGTAGTTTCGATAGGCCTCTTCTGTTGGAATGAGGTCTCTGATCTCTTCCATAGAGGGAGCTTCAACAAGAAGTGTGCCGCCTTGCTTGAGAGCCCGAATGATCTCAGAATAGTATCTTGTGAGGACAGGCTTAAAATTCATCATGATGATTGAATCGTACTCAAGAAGCCCCATAAGATAAAGGTCGAGGTCAGCGCGATTTGCATCGATCGAAACGTTCTGCTCTTTCGCTAGATTTTGAGCGCGTTCAACCGCGATCGTCGAAATATCAAACCCCTTCACATTGAAACCTTGCTTCGCCAAGAAAACAGCATTGGCCCCTTCGCCCATCCCGATGTCCAAGACCTTCCCTCGTTGCAATCGGTGCATCATGCTGGACAAGAAAGGAGATGGTTCCTTACCAGTTCTGTATGTATTTTCCGTATAATATTGATCCCAATATTTATCTGCAGACATAAAGCCCCCACGCTAATCGCGATGTGCAAGTTCCCTTATCTCTATGTTGCTCGGTCGCACCCTCTAAGGAAATGCCTATCTCGGCATGGAAAGAATACTTTTCCTTCAAATATTGGGCAACTGATTTCTGTTTACTTCGACTGTTCTAGTACCCCGTCAAGATTGAAATTATGGGTTGAGAATCAGGTGATCCGGTTCGGTAATCCGTGATCCGGCCTGGGAGCTGGGGACCGGAGACCGGTATATCAAGAACAATCATAAAAATTAACAAGAAGATAATTTTTTGCTTGCTTCCAAGATGTTTTTGCTTTTAGTCGTCGGCGAATTCATTTTGGAGGTATTTTATGCTTTGCAATTTTAGAATC
>CAILAO010000694.1 GCA_903832105.1 uncultured Pseudomonadota bacterium
CGTGGTGCCTATTTATGAGTCACCTTTTTTAAGAAAGAACCAGTTTATGGTGTAAAAACATCAGAAACTATCCTGAACGCTCAGTTTTATTTGGTTCCAACTAGGTACAATGCCACCCAATTTTGGCTTTAGTTTTTTTCTCTCAAGCTTTTCTCTGAAGACGCCGATGAAGGCAAGGGCGGGTGCGCAAGATCAATTTTTTAGACATTATTATTTAGAGGAGGATTAGCCGCCAGTCTTCTAATAGGGGTTGAATTGCATAAAAATTTGTCAAACCATTCATCCCCCGCAAACTGCCTTTAAGGAAGTGTGGTCAGAACCTATTTTCAGGCCTTCGGAGCCTCGACTACATACCAAGAAATTTGTCAAATCGCGCAGTCGTTTGCATGCCGCATTTATGGCTATAAAGCCGATGGCACAATCGTTAGCGCATCGCTCTTCTTCCCATCTCGGACGGGATAACTGCAATGACACAGTTGCTAAAGAGCCCCTCATGTTTAACACAGACTAAACTTTGTAAAAAAGTTCCTAATTTTCTATTCGATTTTTCGAACAATTTGACTTTTGCTATATCTCACCTAACATTCTGGTTCGATTCGCCGACGTGTATCGAACGCATTGAAATGAGTGTACAATAGTAGGTATCAAATTTAGTTTTCTATGTTCCCCCTTAAATAAACGGAACTGTTTCATGCGCTTTTCACAGCTTATCTCTCTCTGGCTCTTTTCCCCCTTCTTTTTTTGGAACATGTCTCTATTTGCAGTAGAGCCTCCGAACAGGAAGGTTCTAACCTTCGACGAAGCCCTAAAGACTGCCGTCAACCAATCCCTTGATCAAAAGCGCGCGATTCTAGCTCGCGATCTCGCTGTCATAGATAAAGATATTGTTGATTACGAAAGTAATCCGAAACTCACCTTCCAAAGCACTTGGTCCGATAGGTATTCCGAGGTAGATAGCTCAAAGAAAACTGGTTCTTCTGGTGGATCCAGTAATCAAGAAACAAGAGACCAAAATTACAGCCTTCAATTTAATTATCAATTATACGACTTTGGAAGGCATTCAAAAAAACTCGAAGGCGCCGAGCTTCAAATTAGAATCAAGGAACTAAGCAGTACGGAAGTTACCGAGCTTCTAAAATGGAAACTCGCCAGAGCATATAACGCAGCTCTCTCAGCCATTCGATCACGTGAAATCGTGAGAGAGCAGCTTACCATTTCGGAGAGCAAGCTTAGAGAGCAAAAAAGTAATTATGAACACGGTCTTCGTCCAGAAAGCGACGTTGTGTCCGCTGAAATCGACCTTGGGCGTGTTCGCTTGTCTCTGGAAAAGGCCGAGTCAGATGAAATCAACGCCAAACGGCAGCTTCTTTTTTTTATGGGCTGGATGACCGACGCTACAAAACCATCTCCAGCCGACGATTTAATCGCCGTGAATACCCTCAGCCTTCCACGCTCTTCACTAAATATGCGCTCCCCCGAACAATGGGTGTTTATGATTAAAAATTGGAAAAATTTTGAGCCAAGTGAATCACAGAAGCGCAGAAAAGTGGAAATGGCTGCTCTAACAACCGAGCGAGCGAGCGTCGAGGCATCCAAACTTCCCACTCTTTCGCTGGGAGTCGGAGCACAAGAATCGGGGAGTTGGCAGCCTTTAAAACCTATATATTCGGGTCAACTTCAACTTTCTTGGGACATTCCCTGGAACGGAATGCTTCGCGATGAAAGGGAGCGTATTGCCAGGAAGTCCCGCGATCTTGATCTTCAAGAAGATCTCGAAGTTAAGGCTCGCGCAGAAAAGCTTCAGCTCGCGAAGGATCAACTAGAAACACTTTCCAGACAGTGGCGTTTTCTTAAAAATCAAGAATCACTGCTCAAGCGCCAACAAGTGCTCGTTAAGCAAAGATATGATGCCGGGAAAGCCACGGCTTTTGAATTAAGCACGATCGACAATGACGCCATTAACGTCAGACTTGATATCATTAAACTCGCCAGTTCCGAGGCGAACGCTGTAATCGACTTAGCTGAGGCACTCGCTATTTCTGACGTTAAAATGCTTTTTTAAGAGGACTTTATGAAAAACATCATTTCGTTAATGCTAATCGCCGCGATAGCGGCAGCCCTTTCTCCACTCTCTTGTACGAAGCTTAGAAGTGAACCCGTCTCAGAATCAGGGGATAAAGGGAACAATAAAGGGAACATGACCGATAAAAAGGCTGCTATCGCACGTGACGGAAAAGGCGGAAAAGAAAGTTCTGCCATTTCTGTGAAGGTCGCTACGGTTGATTTTAAGATTGTTCCACGGACGGTGAGTATCACAGCGATCCTATCCGGAACCCAGCAAGCCGACGTTTATTCTAAAGTAACGGGGCGCATCTCTGAAATTTTAAAAAAAGAGGGTGAACCTATAAAAAAGGGCGATATACTGTTTCGCGTTGATCGTAGCGATCCCGGAGAGTCTTTTCTCAATGCCCCGGTCGTTAGTCCGATCAATGGTTGGGTGGGACGATGGATGGTCACTAATATCGGTGAACAGATCTCACCGCAAATTCCCGTCGTCACAGTCGTTGATGATACTTCGCTGAGGGCAACGGTGTTTCTTCCTGCTGAATATTGGCTCCTAATCAAAGATGACACCCCTGTCATAGCAACCATCTCTGGAGAAGAAAGACGGGGAAAAATCGTCAGAATTTCGCGTGCGGCTGATTCTTTTTCCGCGCGAGGAAGCGCAACCGTCGAATTTCCAAATCCCCAGCATTCGTCGCAATCAGTTTGGCGCTCTGGACTTTCAGCACGTATTAGTTTTGCCTTAGAGCCCAAAAACCGCATGATTATTTCTTCTAGCGCCCTAACAATGACAGATAAAGGGGCTTACGTATATATCGCCTCAGGAGATATTGCTAAAAAAGTCGTCGTTAAATATGCCATAGTTGACAATGATAACGTTGAAATCTTGGAAGGTCTCACGGCACAAGACAAGCTTATCATACTGGGAAGCAATCTCTTGAGCGATGGCGCATCAATAAAGATTGAAGACGGTCAGAAGGAAATTAAACATTGAACATTATTGGTCTTGCAATAAAGCGTCCGATTTTTATCACAATGATCATGTCGTCCATGATGGTCTTGGGGTTTATCGCCCTCGTCCGCCTTCCTGTTGACCTTTACCCTAGCGTTTCCTATCCCGTACTCATGGTCCAAGCCGACCTCCCTGGGGCAGCGCCTGAGGAAGTTGAACAACTTGTGACTAAGAAAATGGAAGATGCACTGAGCACCGTTGCCGGGCTACAAACCCTCCGTTCATCAAGTCGCCAAGGTTCCGCAATGGTCATGATGGAATTCAATATTGGAGAAGATGTCCGGTTTCAAGAAATTCAAGTCCGCGGTAAGATTGCAAACCTAAAAAAGAAACTTCCCGACAACATGTCGGAACCCGTGATCCATCGCCGTGACCCCGACGACCAACCGATCATCGAGCTCGCTGTGACGGGAGAACGTTCAGCATCAGAATTAACAAAAATCGCTGATGACCTAATTGCCAAAAGAATTAGACAAATATCTGGCGTCGGTCAGGTCGACCTTGTGGGATCAAGAGATGAGGAAATTGACGTTGACCTTCATGAAGAAGCTCTCGATACATGGAGAATCAATGCAAAGGATGTTGCGACCGCCATCCAAAAGTTTAATCGAAACGACCCCGTCGGAACCCTGGAAGGTCAGGAAAGAAGTTGGGTCTTACGATCAATTTCACAGGCAAAAAGCGTTGTTGATCTAGGCGAAATCTCCGTTGGTAAGACATCGTCCGACGATCCTATCCTACTTAAAGACGTCGCAACGATTACCGCCGCCTATGCTGATCCCTCACGAATCACCAACATTGGAGATAAAAAAGGTCTAAGGCCTACAGTTCTCATAAGAGTTCTTAAACAATCTGGAGAAAATACAGTCGCAATTTCCGATCGTGTGACGTCTCTTCTTGAGGAGATAAAAAAGGACCTTCCTGGCGACGTGACCGCTATTGTAACACGAGACAATGCTGATCTCGTTCGAAGCAATGTGAATGACGTGTTTGAGAGTCTCGTGCTTGGGATCCTTCTCACCGTTCTTGTAGTATTGCTCTTTCTAAGAAGTCCGCGCTCGACACTTACGACGGGTTTATCCTTACCTAGCAGCATCATCACGACGTTCGCCATTATGGCCATCGCTGCATTTACTGTTAACGTTATGACCTTGCTGGCGCTTTCTCTTGCGATTGGTCTTCTTGTCGATGATGCCATTGTTGTTCGAGAGAATATTTTCAGACACCTTCACATGAAAGAAAAGTCCCCGATAGAATGCGCTAAACTAGGGGCTGAAGAAGTCTCTTTGGCAGTGGTTGCAACGACATTAACAGTCATTGCAGTTTTCCTCCCAGTAGGATTTATGGGAGGGGTGTCGGGGCAATTCTTTAAACAGTTTGCCATCACGGTCGTCTTTGCTATCGCTGTTTCTCTCTGGGACGCCCTAACGATGGCACCAATGCTTTCTGCCTACTTCGCCAACATCCCTGATGTTGCGAAGGAGTGGGCTCCGCTGGGTAAGGTAGGCGATTACATAAATCGAGGACTTAATGTTTTTGAGGAAGGATTTGAAAAATCCGCGCACACATATCGCAGAATGCTCTCTTGGCTTCTTCCACGTCCTTGGGCAGCAGCCATTTTGGCTCTTATCTCCGTTAGTATCGCTTTAGGCGGATTCCGATTTGTTAAGAAAAACTTTGTTTCAACTCAACTTGGAAAAGTCTTTTCAGCAAGCCTGCAGGGGCCTCTTGCTGTTCCGATCGATCGCGTATTGGGGGTCACAGACGAAGTCCAAAAAAGACTTGCAAGCATTAACGAATTGGACTTTTGGACCATCAACACAGGCGGTGGACACGAAAGTAGCGCAAACATCGAAATGACGGTTAGGATTAAGCCAGAATTTGTAACCAACCAGAAGACCCTGGCTAAAGTCAGAGCTTCTACACGAAAAGCGCTCCAAGGCCTTCCTGGATATAGCATTCGAATGTCGGAGCCGGCCGATCCTCTTGCAAGCATGGGGGGGCGTTACCAACCAATTGCGGTCGCTATCACAGGTGACGATATCGGTGAGATTCAAGGAATTACGAAATCAGTTCGAAAGCTCATGCGCGAAGTTCCTGGTATTGTCGATGTTCAAGAAGTCCAAGATGACGGTCTTCCCGAAATTCGCCTGCAAACCGATGCCGCCATGGCGGCTCACTTTGGAGTCACAGCAGCAACCGTAAGTGAAACTCTTCAAACATGGGTTGAGGGTGACACGTCAAACAGTTTTCGAACCCACGACGACCAAATTCCAATCCGGGTTCGTCTTCAAAACGGAAAGTCTTTATCACCTACCGATTTGTTGGCTCGCAATCTCTACGTTAAAAACCCAAATTTTAAAACTGACGTAGCTGTACCCATGATGAATCTTGTTAAATGGGAAGCTGGCGTTGGCCCGACCGTCATCGGTCGTGAAAATCGGCAACGCATGATGCGGATCGGTGGGAACATTTCTCAAAATGTCGCTCTCGGCGATATTGTCAAGGATCTTCAGAAAAAGCTGGACACGCTCCCCCTCCCTTCTGGCTACTCTGCAAGAATAGCCGGTCAGAACGAGCAAATGTCGGAGCTATTTAACAATGTCCTCTTGGCGATTATTATGGGATGTATCTTCATATACATGGTTTTGGCCGCGCTTTTTGAATCCTTCGTCCAACCGATCACCGTCATGGCTGCCATTCCCCTGGCCGCCGCTGGAGCTGTTTTTGCTCTCATGCTCTTCGGTCTCCCTCTTGATCTGTATGGAGGGATCGGCATGATCTTGCTTGCCGGCATCGTCGCAAAAAACAGCATTTTGCTTGTCGACTTTGCAATGCAACGTGTACGGGACCATGGTTACCGCGCAACTGACGCAATTCTCGAAAGCGCTCCGATTCGTCTTAGACCGATCTTGATGACCTCGTTTGCGATGATTGCGGGAATGATTCCAATCGCGATGGGCTGGGGTGTCGGCGGTGCAACACGGCAATCGCTCGGTGTCGCCGCCATCGGCGGCATTATCAGCTCGACCGTTCTAACGCTCCTCATCGTGCCAAGTCTCTATATTCTGATTGAAAGATTTAGTCGGCGTTCAAAGAAAACTCGGGTGTGTTGAAAAAGTGCCAGATGCAAGGCACGAGGAAGTCGAGCACTCGCAGTTTACTAGAGGTAAACGAGGAGCGGAGACGACGAGTAACGCCGCAGATGGTGCTTTTTC
>CAILAO010000695.1 GCA_903832105.1 uncultured Pseudomonadota bacterium
CCGCCGCCGCCGCCGCCAAAAAACTGGCTAAAAATGCTGTCAAAGCCCCCTAGATCAAACTCGTGAAATATCGACTGGAAGTCAGTATTTTTAAAAATATCTTCCCGAGAATACTGCTGTTGGAATCTTGTATCGCCGAACATATCGTACTGTTTGCGCTTTTCGGCGTCTGAAAGAACAGCGTAGGCTTCGCTAATTTCCTTAAACTTTTCTTCTGCCTTTTTATCCCCTTTATTGCGATCAGGGTGAAATTTTAGGGCGAGCTTTCGATAAGCCTTTTTAATCTCATCGATTGAGGATGTCTTGGATACACCTAACGTGTCGTAATAATTAGACATTTTTTCTACCTAAAAGAAAGGAGGCAGGGAGCGCCTCCTATTAAAAAGTAAGTCTTATAACCACCTTGTCAAGCAAAGGTTCTAAAATCTGTAACCGCCACCGGCCTGCAGTGTCCACATCGTTTGCGTCATTTTTACTTCATCGCCTTCATTAATCGGTGCGTGTTGCAAACGATCAACACCAGCAGCAGCTCCTCTGGAATTATCCGACGCAGTATACGAAACCCCGCTCGAAACCAAATATCCAGCTTGGAAGAAGCCGCGTATTCTCTTCATGACGGTGATATCTGTTCCGAGATCAATTCTGAATCCACCCATATTTTCATGTTCGAGTGATGCGTACTCTTCTTTCTTATACGAGGGCTGAATATATTGAAGTCCAGCTAACAAATCGACCATGTTGTTTGCCGAGATGCGCGCACCAGCTCCAAGACGAAGATGATTCACATTGCGTTTGTCACCGCCCGTGATGCGAACCCTCTTGCCATTCACGTCTGCATATTGCACGCTAAACTCATCCACTTCCGGAGACGCTTGTCCTGTAAGGACATAAGCAACCCCAAAACCAAGATCGACATCACTAATAGCGCTTATTTTCGCATCAGCGTGAACCTCGCCGGGATAACGGCGGGCAATGTCATACACAATCGCGTTGGCTCCAGATGAATCTTTCGTTTCGACTTCCGCTTCACCCTGCGTGAAAAGCCTGAAACCACCGGTTACTTGAAACTCCTTGTCGCCAAAGCCCCCATAAAGTCTGAGCATCGGCATTGCCGCAGAAGAAACATTGTGCTTGAACGACGCGACATCCCATTCGAACTCACGCTTCTCACTGCCAATCAGAATCGCGCCGATGCCGCCGCCAATAATGAGAGGGTTTGGTTTAAAAACGATGTTTGCCGAGAATTCGTAAGTGTTGTAACCGGAAGATAATTTAGTTGCCGGATCACTTCTTGTTTCGTCGTCATAGTCATTAACATTAACGTCCATATAAGCCGATGCGACAAACTCACGGCTCAAAACAATTCCGCCGCCCGCGGCAGCGCGGAGTTTCATGGCAGAACTCTTGAGTTTATCATCGCTGGAGGCGTTAATATCTTCGGTACCTGAGGCACTGCCGATGGCAATAACACCCTCGGGTTCATATTTTCCAAGATTGGCGTAAGCCAGGGCGTCCCCAACGGGGCCTTGCTGTAAAGCCCTGAGGTATCCAAAATTGGTAGCCCAAGAAGCCTCCGAAAAGGCCAGGGTGGTTAAAATCGTAAAAACCAAATAACCTACATATCGACTTAGAACTGTAATTAGCCGTCTCATACAAACAATCTCCTTCTGACAAAGGTGTAACCGTCACAATTTACTATTAACATTAAGCAATTTTTGTGAAAATGCCAAGTGGTTTTTTTATATTGAATCAATGGAAAGCGTTTCATCCAATGCCTTGTTTAATAAGCTTTCCATTATGTGTTCGTTAGTCATTGCGAATCTTTGTTAAATACGCTTTGTAATTTTCAGCAAGCATTTCACCA
>CAILAO010000696.1 GCA_903832105.1 uncultured Pseudomonadota bacterium
CTACAACAACAAACTGAGTAAGTTGTGGATCAGTTTTTTTCATTCTCGCTATTAGCTTCTCATATTCACTCTTTTCTTTTGCAAGAGAAGCCTCGGTGGCTTTTTTCTCGGCTCCGTCCAAAGAAGGCTGGCTAAGCTTTCTTTCGGCACTTTCAATTTTAGATTTGATTTTCTTTTCTTCTTCAAAAAGTGCGGCACTTTCGGCATTTGAAAACTTCATGCTTTGATTGCCGAGAGAATCGATAAAAGCTCGCGCTCTTGATTTCTCGCTTATCAGCCAGGCTTCCTCGACTTTATCTAAAGCCATCAGCACTTTCACGTAGTCCGCATAAACATCCTGAACACCTTTGTCTGCTTGAAACCCTGAACGAGATGACTTCGACTGAAGACCCGCGCGAAGCTTTTCGATGAGACTCGTTGCAGCCGCATAACTCTCGCCTGCTTCCTTTAATTCCTTCTTCCTTGCGTAGACAGTTCCCAGAGATGCGTGGGCGCGCCATACAAAATCTTGCAAGTATGATTTGACTGCTATATCAAGGGCTTCCTTGAAGGCCTTCTCTGCCTCGACCAACTCATTTTGCCTTAACGCAATATCGCCGAGGCCAAAGTAGCAATAGGCTGTGTTGTAAGCGATGCCAAGTTCCTTACTGATTTTAAGCGATTGGTTGATAAGATCTTTTGCCCGGTTATAGTCGCCAATAAGCGTAACGCTAAGACCGAGATTTCTTAAGTCATAAGCGATGCCATTTTGAGATTTCAGTTCAGTATCAAGCTCTAAGGCTTTATTAAAGTATGAAATCGATCGATCGACCTCGCCAGACTCACGCGACCAGTAGCCATAGTTATTGTAAACCAAAGCGAGCTGATCCTTTAAATTGTATTCCTTTGCCTTCTCAATTGCCGTAAGAAAGATATCAAACGAGGAGTCGAGTTCACCGAGTTTTGCTGCGATATATCCTTTGAGATTCAACGCATCAATTTCCCAACGAACCTTTTTAGGTTGGAGTGAGGCATCAGTAATCGTCGAGATAGCGGCAAGGGTCTTTTCGTTGATATTTTGAGCCTCTTGAAACTGACCTGCGCGAAGATACGCATTGCCTAAAATCTGAGAGGTTCGAATCCACATCTCGAGCTGTTGTTTTGACTCATCTTTATTAATTTGGGCAAGATTTTTCTCAAGGAGCAGGGTTGCATCCTTAACCTGTCCGAGCGAAATGTAAACGTTAGCTCGATCAATTGCGACACTAAATTGAGACTCCTTATCGTTCAAGGCTTGAAATTCTCCTTCGGCCTTTTCGAAATATTCGAGCGCCATTGGCAAATTACTTAGGCGCGAATTATAGATGTTCCCTATATCAAGGAGTCTTAGTGCGGCGTCTTTCTTCTTGCCGGCTTTTAGATAAAACTCACGGGATTTCTGGTAGGCGGCAATCGTTTCCTGCGGCTTCTTCTGATTTTCAAGATTGATCCCTCGATAGTGAAAGACTTTGCCGATCTTTTCGGTTTCGTCTTCATCCTGGAAAACTTTTTCCGCATCGTTTAGAAATTGGTCGGCCTCTTCAAAATGATTCGAGATC
>CAILAO010000697.1 GCA_903832105.1 uncultured Pseudomonadota bacterium
AGGGTTTTTAGTAATATTTTTAGCAATGCTATTGAAGCTATATCTATCATAGGAAAGAAGGCGTCAGGTAAAATTTACGTTAGTACCAGTGATATTTTAAATCACAAGGCATCTATGATTGAAATTATTCTTGGTAACGATGGCCCCGCCATTTCCGATGAAGCTTTAGGGAAACTTTTTAAGTCATTTTTCACAAAGGGTAAAAAGAAAGGAACGGGACTAGGTCTGGCCTCGGTGGAAAAAATCGTAAAACTTCACGGAGGTGAAGTTTTCGTGCGTAATAACGCAGCAAGAAAACTCGTTGAATTTGTGATCCACCTTCCCGCATCAGACGTGGGCGAAAACATTACTATTTCAATGCTTCCTAAAAACACGCATGATGTTCTTGATAGTCAAAGTCCTTCGACCTCACGCTCGGGACTTGATGAAGAGAATAATAAAGAAGTTGACGTGCATGAAGACTTTTTTCAATCGATCGAGAATCGAGGAGAAACCATCAAGCTTTTACTATTAGAAGATGAGGGCCTTTATCGCGCGTGGGTGAAAAATCTGGTTGGGCAGAATAATTCTCTTCAAAAATACGTCATGATCTATGATGCTATTTCCGTTGACGAAGCCTGTGAAATTGTAGAAAACGGGAGCCCCACTCATGCGATAGTGGACCTTGATCTTGGCTCAGATAAGTCAGGTTTTGATTTTATCCGTATTGCAAAAGCAAGATTTCCAGATTTAAAAATACTTGTCCACTCGAACCGTGCAGCTAAAGAAACAAAAGACGATGTTTTTTTGCTAGGAGCAAAAGATTTTGCACCAAAGCCGCTTTCTCTCGGAAAAATGGTGTCGTTTCTTTCAAACAACACGATATCAAAATCACCTGAAATAAGGAGAGATATCGTTTTTTATTATGCAGATGATGACGTCTATATGCAGTCACATATGGAAAAGCTCGTCAAAGAATTTTTAAAAAGCAATGCAATAAATTTGAATTTCAAATGTTTTAATACTGGTGAAAAACTTTTGGAAGCGATCGAAAATAAAATTCCTGACGTTGTTATAACTGATCTTTATTTCACAGATGTTGGTGGATCATTAAATGGTTACGAACTGATTAAAACGCTGAAGAACAGGGCCAATATTTTAGCCTTCCTTCTTTCAAACGAGATTCTGTCAACTTCCGAACGGGAAGTCAAAGTCGCCGGTGGCGATGGGGCTTTCGCGCATCCATTCGAAATGAGGCATTTATCATCAGTCATAAAAGCCGTTGTCCATAGAACGCCATATCCATAGGCCATCCTTCTAGGCCCCTAAAATATTTACGATGTTTTTTAAGCAACCCAATAAAAGTGTGTGAAAACAACTGTTTCAAGCGTTAATAACATTGAGCAGCAAGTAGTAAAATAAAAAAACTTTCTTTCAGATGAGAACAACGTCGCGAGAACAATAAAAGCAGGAAAAATCACGGAAGAAAAACGACCAAAACCAGTCCATGCAGTCAATGAAAAGAGAAATACACCTCCTCCGAAAATCAAATATGGATAAGGAATTCTATTTTCATTCTTTATTCCCAACATCCCTAATATCAACAAGATACCCATGCCAATAACAGAAATAATATGCAATGTTTCTGCAATTGGTATATACCCTTTTTCAAAGTTAGAGAAAGAAACATTATTAAGCCAGCCTAAAAAATGATTTACACCCAAGCTATGCACCCAACCTGGTGCAGATTGTGCCCTTAAAAATATAAGAGGATCGCCAAATTTTATAAATAGAAAACACATATAACTTAATGGACCTAAAATACATAAACAGACACCTATAATATTCAGCCTAATATTTCTCCAATTGTATTTAATTGCATCGAGATATAAAAAGAACAATGCAATTCCTGTAAAAATTCCAACAACTCTAGTTGCACCTGCGAGTGCAGCCATTAAACCTGCAAAATACCATCGTTGGCGTTCTGCTAAATAGAATGCTGTTATGGTTGCTAGTAAAAATAGAGATTCTGTATAAAAAGCGCTAAAAAATAACGAAAATGGGAAAAATGCCAAAGAAATTGTTGTTTTTTGAGCAAGCTCAACTGAAAATTTTTTTCTCACAAGATCATAGAGAATTATTAATGCAAGTAAAAAACAAACGTGATTGAACACAAACCCGACATAAAATGTATGATTGTTAAATATAGGACAAATGAGTTTAAGCAGATAAGGAAAAGCGGGAAAAAATGCGACATTAAGTTGACTTTGAACACTATTTGAGGTCGTAGTGTAACCATTTTCAACAATATCGCGATACCATCCTGCATCCCATCTGGTCCATCCATCAACTAACAAATTTTGAGGTGTACCACGCCAAATCCATGGAGCTGAATTTATTGGCATTTGAGAAAGTGAGAAATAGGCAACGAGAACAAGAAATCCTCTATTTATGAAAAATAGTGTGATAGGAAATTGGTGAAAACGAAGAGCCCCCCTGAGATTATTTACAAATTTATCCACGCAGTTATCCTCAAGTCATGACGCTCCCGCAGAGCGGGAGTCTTGACGGTTGTGAGCGGCCCCAAGGGATGCCAAGTTAAAGTTCAGTACCAGTCAAACTGGTTTTAGAAATCACCACCTTCATTTTCACAGCTATTCAATTGAGCGTTGCCCCAGAGACAGTTGAAATTTTCGGTTGAGCAACTCGATCAATATCATGCAATATTCCGTTTCTTGTCAAGATTTTCTTCTGAACCAGCATAC
>CAILAO010000698.1 GCA_903832105.1 uncultured Pseudomonadota bacterium
TGCCTACCTCAAGCGATTCGCCAATCCTGAAAAAGTGACTCAAAATCCCTTTGCAATTGAGAGACAAAGTAAGCTTTTTGCGCTAAAAGATGTCAACGACGGTAGTATATCAATAATCCAGGAGTAATTGGCGTCAATATGACTTTATCCGTCTTACGCAGCAAACCCGCAGGCTTCACATTGATCGAATTTTTAGTCTCAGCCGCTTGCTTGGCGTTAAGCATTACCTTGATTTTGCGTGGATATGATCACGCAGTTCAGATCGAAAAGATCGTTAAAACAAAACTAGCGTTGGATGCGGTTGATGAATCGCTCCGGTATAAATTTGGACAGAGTGTCCGGAAATATCTTAAAGAGAACGATCAAGAAATTTTTAATTCGACAATTCGTTTAGGCGATACGGCCGCAATGAACTTTTCTAAGGACATTTCATTTGATGTCGCGGGAGCCCCAGTAAAAGTTGCAGAAGAGGTCAGATCCAAAATCGATCTATGTAAGATGCCTAAGATCGATCGGCTCGATAAAGATCCTATGCATTTCTGTATGCAAATTAATACTCTTAAAAATGTCAACGCCACTGACAAAACAGACTTCACTCACGCACAGTATGCCTTTGCGAGATTTGTCATAAAAATCAAACGCGCATCAACTTTTAAGCAAGTATCCGCGACGGAATTTACGAAAGAGGAGGGTGCCGTTGCGGAAATTGAATTTTCGATCTTTTGGACTTATAAGCCGTCCGGGGGCGAAATCCGTATTATTAACGCCAAAAAGAGGCAGTTTTTCCTTGTTCCGGTATCTTAATTGGAGGTGGGTTTGAGCTACCTAATCGACATCTTTGATTGTGATGAGTTTCTTAATATTTCTACAAAATAACTTCTCTTTTTGCTCCTGACTTAGAGTATCTGAATTACGGATAAGTTCGACATATTGCTTCTGTTCCCGCCACGGACTATCTGAACCAAAGATGAAGTAGTCCTCATTCTGCCTAAAAAGCTCTCTTGCGTGTTTGCAAAGCTTCATACTCTCCAGTACAAACGCAATATCGAAATAACACTTCTTGTCACCAAGAAGATCTATGACCTTGTCCCACTCACGATACCCACCCCCGTGGGCTAGTATTATCTTCGATCCTTTAAAGTCTTCCAAGAAATTCGCAAATCTTTCAACAGAAGCGTAGTCACAATCTGGCAGACTCATATCGAAACCCGAGTGAAAATATATCACCAAGTCATTTCTCAAGGCTTCTTCGTAAACGGGGTAGGTTTCCTTTGAGTCAACAGGAAAATTTTGATAAGCAGGATGAAATTTAATACCCTGCAGGCCGCATTTTTTCATTTCTCGAATAACATCTCGAAAGTTCCGGTCATGAGGATGTACAGAGCCAAAATAAATTAGTCGATGGGAAAGCGGAATCATTTTTTTTATCCATTGTAGAATTCCGATTCCTTGCTCGGGGTTGGTTGCAACTGTTAAAACAATGGAAAGATCAACTTCAGCAACATCCATCGAGGCGATTAAACTATCAAATGTCCCATCAGTGTAGGCTTTCAGCTGATCTTTTGTGTTTGCGATAACGGTGCCCACTGCCTTTTTAGCAATAGACTCAGGGTAGATATGTGTATGAGCATCTATGATCATAAACACCCGGGGTTAGACGGTAGATAGTCGAATGGAGTCACCCGCATTGTACTCGAACACTATGAAGGTCAATGATTCCATTAGCATTTTCACAATTCCGAAAAAAGCAAAATCAGAGGATTTAACTCATTTTTATCACCAAGATGGTCTTACTTGCACTCAGATTGCTGCAA
>CAILAO010000699.1 GCA_903832105.1 uncultured Pseudomonadota bacterium
ACATTCTTAAACAACAATCGCCACTCTAAATGGCGACACCACCACGCGCTAGCTGATACCAAAAAAGACGTTTGATTCAACTTAGCGATGTCACTCAACATTTGAAGCGCGAGTGAACTGCGCCACTCATTTCGCTGAACCGCCTTTACCTTGCCACTCTTCCTCTTTGTCGATATGCCGCACCCTATCCGATATTTCACTAACGATTCTGCTATGTACTTTACTCCTCCTAGCAATAATGCGCGACGGTAATACACCACATCTTCTGTGGCATTGTAAGTAATCAGGCCAAATCTTGTAAAAAGTCGCTTCGTATATGCAGCGCTGCACCCGAACCAAAACGTTTTTTGGGTGACCAACCACTGATTCGTCGGGATGAAGGACTGAAACGCTCTTTCTCCCATCTTATTTCCGTGCTCATCCATTTTAATATATGCCGAGCAGATTGCATCTACATTCCTGTCTTCCAGCCAGGCAGAAACGAGCTTTTGCGTTCGTTCTGGCAGCGAAATATCATCGCCCGCAGCTAACACAACCAATTCACCTTCAGCCATGTCAAATAGTCTGTTAACATGCCCTACAAGTCCCATATTGTTCGCGTTGCGAAGAATCTTGACGGTATGCGGACCATGATATCCAGTAGCAACCTCACGCATAATGTCGAATGTCCGGTCCAATGAACAATCATCAGACAATATGATCTCTAACGGTGTATACTCTTGCGCCAATGCCCCTAAAACTGCCTCACGAATATAGTCTTCTTGATTGTAAGCAAACAAGCAAAACGTAATCAGAGGAGCCTTATCTTGAGCACTGCTAGTCATAATCGTGTCGTCAATCGCCGAGTGTTGAACGCAACTGAATCGTATTAACCAAAAAAGAATTCCTTGTTTTCCAGCAATGCCATGGCCTTCTGATTCAAGTGAAAGCCATCCAGCAGATACGCTTCGTTTGTGACAAGATCCTTGTCAACCATCTCCTCAAACAAAGAAACGACTCCAAAGTGATTTTTGTCTCCAAGAGCGGAAAGCCGTTCTATGAAATAGCGTGTCGCCCTATTGCGTTCAACTTGCGTACCTCGACAAGAGTGCTCCGCATTCGCTCGACATTGAGCGCTAGGCCCCCAGCAGCATACTTTAAGTCCCTTTGAACGCAGATTGAGTAGAAAGTCCAGATAATTTGAAAGAATCGTATCCGTCACACTTTTATAATCACCACTATTTAATCCTGCGTGCTTCATGACATGGGCCCGGATATCAATTTCACCAAAACAACAGAGTACCCGATCCCCAGGCCTTAGTAACCGATGCTTGATCAAGTAGTCTATTTTTTCCAAGGTCCTGGTCGTGGTTCCATACTTATTAGTGTTATACGCAAGTGAAGGGCCTAAGTGTATGACCGAGAACTGCTCCACTCTTTCGTCCGCCGTATTGATAATCCCTTTGCAATAACCCAATTTTTTTCCCTTAAGATGATCGTTCCCCGCAAAAAAAAGCGTATGCGAATCACCTATGACCACAATGGTATTATGCTGGACATGTCGTTTCACCCAGTTTCGCCGATTTATAAACGGATGCCCTTTACCGCGAAGAGCGTTAATTATATCATCAAAAATAGCAATGCGCATCTGATTTAGGACATTTATGTTTTTAAACTGCTTTCCAGTAAGATTTTTGGCAAACGAACTAACTGAGAAAAGGGATTATAAAATGTCCGAAAAAGCATAGTTTCGTATTTGATGCCCCAACGACTTTTGTTTCGCCTGCAGGCGATTTCTGGGGGTTGTGAAAAGATGTGATCAAAGAAATCAACAATCCGTCTTTGTTCTAAATCTGTTTTTGCCTGCTCAGAAAAAATCGGTTCACTAAGCATGGACTCATATAATTCCTGCGACCTATCAATTGCTTGAATCCTTGCCATCACCGTGTCCACAGTATCAGAGGAATTGACGGCAATAAATGCTTTTGAGTTAAAATGCTTTATGATATCGGGGTCTCCCCAATAGATGGGGATTGTGCCCGCCATAAATGCATCCGTGATCTTCTCTGTCGTATACCCAGCGTATGCTGCGTTTTCAAAAGCAATCGAAAATTTGTGCTCGCGTAAGAGGGCCTCTTTGTCTTTTACTCGTCCGCCAATATTGTTTTTCCATTTACCACCGTACGTCACACCTTTATAACTCTCCATGGCATCTACCATTTCCACAAAGGGACCCTGGCGATTTGAGACATTGGAGACCACACACGCACAATTTCTGGTACGCGCACAGGGAGGGCTCACCTGCAACGACAGGCGCCTCTTCCCTTCAAATTCAGCAAGTGTGCATGGCCAGCGATAAAGCGGCCAGCGAATATAACGGTCTCCATAGGCAATATCTGAAAATCCGACTGCATAATCAACAATGTTGAAATCAGGAATCACATTTTCTCCTGTGATGAAAATGCGAATGCCGGAATGGCGCAAAATCTGGCGATCTGCAGCATGTACAAAGACAAAATCTGGTGACTCTTTCGTCTCAACAAAATCAAATTTATCCTCTAACGGCTTGAGGAAGCCCCACATATACCGGTGAACAAAGGGTGTACATCCCCATATTTTGATTGTCTTATTCAATTGCCCTTCGCCTCCAACACATCTGACTGGACAGACTTTTGATCTGCATCATTATACGAGATTACAGGATTCCCCTTTCCAACCCAAAATTCCGTGACAGCCTCCCCGTCTATTCCGTATACAAACGCAGGAGTTTTGTACACCCCGATCAACCGGGCTATATTTGATGAGCATGTCCCCACGTAAAAGAGTGCCCGTGTTGCAACTTCGATCTCCGCCAACAACTGTACCGTCTCCGCACGGCGGGTTTCACTGTTTTTCCTGTTGAAATCTCTTTGTAAATGCCCTCTACTTGACGGCTGGCAAAGCGTATGTACGACCCACTCCTGATGGGTTTCACGAATGGCTTCAACCACACTAAAATCATCCGTCATCACAAACAAATGTCGAACGGCTGGATTCAGGTCACGCACTTTGGCTAAATAGTCTTCTATCGGACATATCGGATTCTCTTTGATCTTGTCGCCCCGGCGAATATGCACTGTGGCATATCCTTCTGCTGGAAGCGATAATTCCGACATTCGTTTCTCAACTGCCTGCTGCGTGGAATGATTCATGTGATAAGCTTTCTTGAAAAGGATTCTGCAGGCATCGTATGCCGTTCCACTTTCCATACCAAACTGTGGAAGCTTAAATCGTTTTCCTAAAAATTCTTGCGCCCTAAACTCCAGCATAATATCCTGACAACTCAGAAACCGAGTCCCCATGAAAACATGCTGGATCTTCTTGACAATCCACTTTCGAAAACAATGTTTTGCACGACGCAACTCAAATTGCAATGTCCAATGATCGATTTCGTCACAGAATGGCTCAAAATAATCTTGCCACCCTAATTTAAAAGCGATATTTGAGTATCGAGACGACAGATAAAAACTCATGTTCTTATCAAGACAATACAACCATGCTAACAACATGAGACACACTTCCGCTCCAAACCCACGTTGCGTAAATTGCCACACGACATTTTCTTTAACGGTATTAATCTTCTTCATCACCAAACCCCATGACCATGCCTTGCCTAACAAGTTTCAGGTATCGTACACAACGGTTATTCACGCGACGGCGAATAAAAGGCCTGATGTAAGTTAGCCCTGGAACAATCGCCTTTGTCCGAGGCTCAAAATCCACAATTCGCAACTGATACTGCTGCGCATCGATCCACTGCACAAGAATATTTTGCGGATCATGGATCGCCACATAGTACTGGATAATCTGTCCGATGAGTTCACTCACTCTGCGAAACAAAGCCTCCTTGTCCTGCTCATCCGTAAACCGCTGCATCTGCTTGACAACCGAATGCACAGGAGAACCGTCATAGTTCACTAACAACGTCTCTTTCAATCCCCACCCCAATCGGGTGGAGTAAACGGGTTCTATTTTGTCTGGGAATACGGCCATCAGTGCAGCAGGTAACCTTTTTTTCAAGCGCTCATAATAACGCCATTCCTGCATATTAATATTCGTCCAGAAGAGATGCCGAGTTAAACGGACTCGCCAATAGGTATCCCACTTCCAGTCGCGATCCGCTTTTTCTGTGGTGCGATAAAATTTCACACATACTAATTGCCCAGGCACACGATAGCACGAACGGATCATACCTGTGCCAATATACTCCCAGTTCGCCAACTCAACATCAAAACATTCGGCGTTGCGGATGGCTTTCGGTGCAAAAAAAGGGTTCTTGAAAAAATTCATTTTCACTCGATGAGTATTCCCTCTACTAAAATTTATCCGATCAACCACTTCCAAAGCGGGACACATGTTATTGTGACGTTTGCGTATGTCTCAATTCCTTCCTCGTCCCAGGTCAAAACCGTAGCAGAGGTCAGGCCCAACTCGTGACCTGCGGCTGACAAGGCTTGAAACTCCCTGCGTCGCGTCTTGGGGTCTGATAAATCGTAACAGACTTGAAACAGTTGATCTACGACACCTGCTGACCGCAACAAAAAGTCAACTTCCTTTCCGTTTTCGCACTTGAATGAATAGAACTCGATATTACGCCTGTAGAGCTCTACCGCCACCAGATTCTCCAGGAGCCGACCCGTATCGCTTCCGACCCTGAAACGCACGGAATTGACCATACCCGTGTCATAGCCATAGATTTTTCGAGGTGCCGACATACGCAGCTTCGCTTTGGGCGAGTAACGCGTAACTGACATAAAGAGAAACGCCTCGACCAGATATCCGACATAGTTCTCCACCGTATGGACGCTGCGGAAGGCCAGTGCATTCTTCAGGCTCGTACAGGTATACTCACGGGCCACATTACCGATGAGCCAGCGGCTCAAATCCTGCAACTTGCTGGGAAACCTGACATTATGGCGTTTCACGACGTCCTTAAAAAGGATACTGTCAAACAAGGTGGCTAGATAACTGGACGGATCTGCTCCCCCAACGACCACCTCCGGAAAGCCACCGCATGCCATGAAATCGTCAAGTTGCTTCAGCAACAACCCCTGGCGCTCACGGGCCTCCAGTCGTTCATCAAGAGCAAACTTGCGGGCCTTCAGATATTCGTCAAATGAAAAGGGCAATAGCCGGAATTCCTGATATCGGCCCGTCAGATGGGTGGAGAGTTCACGGCTCAGCAAATGGGCGTTAGAGCCCGTCAGTACGATATTGTAGCCGCGCCGCTGTAGCCGATTGACAAAAAGCTCCCATCCCTCAACATTCTGAATCTCATCAAAAAATA
>CAILAO010000700.1 GCA_903832105.1 uncultured Pseudomonadota bacterium
TGAAAAATGCAGGTGTTCCGTTGACTCCAGCTTTGGCGCCTGACTGGAAGTTTTCGTCGATGATGGCTTCTTTTGTTTCTTTCTTTTTCACACATTCATTCCACTTGCCCATGTCGACGCCAGAATCTTTGGCAAACTTCTCGAGATCGGAGTCTGCGAGGTTTCGTTGATTTTCAAAAAGTTTCTTATACATCGCCCAATACTTACCCTGATCCCCGGCGCAATGAGCTGCAACAGCGGCAGGCTTCGCGCGATCATGTCCGGTTAGCGGGAAGTCTCTCATGACCCAGCGGATTTTGCCTTTGTACTCGGTCATGATTCTGGTGGTGTCCGGGACGACCTTGCCGCAATAAGGGCATTGAAATTCTGAATATTCAACAATCGTGACTGGGCAATCATCTCCCTTGCACTGGATCGGTTGGATGTCTGTGACTTCTGGACCAAAGCGAACTTGGTCAGTATCTTTAACTTTAAGTTGGATGACGGGCTCTTCGGGCTTGGGATACATGAGAACGAGATCGCCGGACTTCTTCGCATCTCGCACAATTTGGCTCATAATCGTCCATTGGGCGCGGCTCTTAAGAACCTCCCGAACTTGTTCTTCGCGCTTTTCCGGTGGCAACTTAGCGAGCTGCGGGGAGTCTTTATAGCGCTCGGCATTTTCTTTCACCTCGGCATCCGAAACAGTGACGTTTTTATCAAGATATTCTTTTCTGACTTCGTCGACTGATTTCTTTTTTTCTTTTGCAAGTTTCTGCCAGAAGTATTCAAGATATTTCTCCTGGGCGATGTTCTCAATCAGCTCGAACCTCTTTGACTCAATTTCATAAAAAGCGCCTTTATTATCTTTTTCAAGATCACCAATGTTCATGGTCTTGCCACCGATCTTGAAGGCTGCTTGCTTCTTCTGACCTAAGGCTAGTGTTGCCGGTAGAAACGCCAAGGCGCATGCAATTAAAAGACTCCACATTGATACCGTTGTTTTCATTCTGCCTCCAAGAAAGTAAATAGAGAAAACACAAGACAAATTGGGACTGAAACATATACTATCAAGATATGGCAAGATATGGAAGAATTGACATTTGATAGCCCCATTATTTTTCGAAAAAAGTTTCTCACTTTGAGGGCATTATGACCGGAAAGAAATCAGATATAAGTGGGACCGGACCGCTTATTTGGATGGACATGGAAATGTCGGGTCTTGATCCTGAAAAAGATGTCATTTTAGAGATCGCAACGATCATCACCGATAAAGACCTCATCGTCTTGGAAGAGGGACCCAATCTAGTTATTCATCATGACCAAAGTTTTTTCGATACGATGGACCCTTGGTGCAAGGAGCATCACACGAAGTCGGGATTATGGGAGAAAGTCGTCTCGTCCACGACATCCCTGGTTGCTGCGGAAGAAGAAACATTAAAATTTATTAAAAATCACGTTGATGCCAAGAAAAGCCCTCTTTGTGGCAATAGTATATGGCAAGATCGGCGCTTTATCCGAAGATACATGAAAAAGCTAGATGCCCATCTTCACTACAGATTGGTTGATGTCAGCACGGTTAAAGAGCTTGCAGGTCGATGGTACGATGCGTCCGTTATGGCGTTTGAAAAGTCAAAAGATTTGCATCGTGCCTTGGATGACGTTAGGGAAAGCATTGCGGAACTCCGTTTTTACCGCGAAAAGATATTCAAGTGAACTATTTGGACCCTCAAGTAACAACCGCTTATAAAGTGATTCCATTTGAGCTGTATGACACCACTTTAAAGGTTTACTGGCTTCCGCGCGATGTTGTGATTTCCGATGAAACAATCGAATTAGCGATGTTTCCCGAAGATTACAGACGTGCGCAAGCGATCGTGGCTGAGGTGAAGCGAAAAGAATTTATTCGCAGTCGCTGGCTCGTGAGGGAGGCTGCCGGGGAAAAATTTCTTTTACCTTCCACCGAGGATGGCGCACCACTATGGCCCGATCATCTTGCTGGATCACTTAGTCATACTAGCGGGCACGTGGTGGTGGCGGTTTTAAAAAGGGGCGAATATCGAGGGGTTGGTGTTGATATTGAAAGAATTTCGAGAATGAAAACCGATCTTGAACCGCGTATTATGACGCCAGGTGAGATTCTTCTTGTGAATGAGCTTATGTCCTTCCCCAAGAAAGGGAAAAGGAATCGTGAATTTTGGCTTGCGGTGTTTTTTAGCTTTAAGGAAGCCTGCTATAAGTGCTTTTGTCCCCTCATCGGGAAAAGGTTCTTTTTTCATGATGTAGCTGTTCATTCTATAGATTTGGCTACTCAAATGATTAAAGCCGGCCCCACGGAGGGACTTCGGGAGAATTTCGGAAATACATCTGATGTTTTAGGGTGTTATAAATTTCTTGATCATCCAGACGGTCCCTTTATTGTCACGTCTGTCGTAGCGCTTAATCAAACTTGAAATTTGCTATTGTGTACATCATCTGAGTGCATTAGATTTGAAGTAGATATAAAGCCGTCTTGGAGGCCAAGACCCGTATGCGTCAAAGCCAAGCTTTAAACGATATCGAAGCAATCGTTTGTCAGATTGTCGCTGATGCTCTATGCGTCGATTATGGATCGGTGACTTTAAAAAGCAACCCCACAAAGGATTTTGGTGCTGAATATATTGATGTTCTCGATATGCTGTTTAGACTTGAAAGGGAATTTCAGATCAAGCTACCACATAAGGAATTCGATGTACTAAGTGCTGCATCAAAAGGCAGCTTTAAAGATACTCACTCTATGCTCTGTGTAAAGACGATTTGCGACGTTATCAAAAGGAAACTCGAAGAACGAGGCATTCCGGAAATCGTGCAAACCGATCTTCTAAGCAAACAAGCGTGATCCCAAAAAGTATGCTTTTGCAAGGGGTGAGTCATGTCTTCTCCTGATGAATCTCGTGACGTTTCAGGTTCATTGATTGTCTTTTCGGATCTGCATTTAACCGATCCAAACGAAGAAAAAGCAAGGCTTCTTTACGATGCCCTGGAAAGAATCAATCCCTTGGGCGTCGAGTATCTCGTCTTTCTTGGAGACACGTTTAACTTCTGTTTTGGGAGTTCCTTTTACGCAAAAAAGTACGCTTTCCTCGGCGCTGCTTGTGAAAAGCTTGCTGCTGCCGGCGTCAAGGTTGTCTTTTTTGAAGGCAATCACGAGTTTGGGATCGAAGGGCTTCAGTGGAAGGGTGTGTCGTTTGTATCGGAAAAAGAATTAATTCTGTCTCTTTTGTCTGGTGCGGTTTTTAAATGTTCTCACGGCGATCTCATCCAAAAAGATCTAGGGTATCGATTATTGCGTTTTGTGCTCAAATCAAGACTTGTTTATTTCATCGCACGTCATATTTCAGGTGAGGCCTTAGATTTATTTGCTTCGTCGTTTTCACGCGTAAGGCATATTCGGGGTGACCGCAGCCGTTTGAATCATTGTGCGATAATGAAGTCCGTTATCGCCTGGGCTTCCCAGCCTTTCTCTTCTCAAAAATCTCGGAGCGCACATGCTCTGTTCGGGCATTTTCACGAGCCCTATTTTGCCCGTTTAAATAGCACCGGGACTTCTACCGGCTTTGTCGTCGGTGTGCCGGGGTGGGAGAAACCTAACATTCTGGTTTTTCGGGAAGGCGAGTTTTTTAGGAGCTGGCTTTCAGAGCCTGGAAGACCATTCACGTGGTCAAGGCCCGAGGTTTTCCCAAAAATCGATTTATGATATACTCGGGTATCTTTAGATAAAACGCGAAAGGAAGTGATATGTCTACTCAAGTGTCATCCCAGGACGAACGAACGACAGTCGATCGTCTCAAACAGTCATTTTTAGATCACGTCAGATATACGTTAGGAAAGTCTCGTTATACCGCGACTGAGCGTGACTATCACTTGGCCCTCGCCAACACGGTGAGGGATCAGCTTGTCGAGTGGTGGATGCAGACTCAGGAAAATTATTACGCGAAAGACCCAAAGCGGGTCTATTACATTTCCATGGAATATTTAATCGGTCGCACGATGGGGAATAGTCTTATCAACCTTGGCCTTTACGATTTGTGCTCCAAGGCCATGGAAGAGCTTGGATTAGACCTCGAGGAGCTTCGTCAGGTTGAATGGGACGCGGGACTTGGCAACGGGGGCTTGGGGCGGCTTGCGGCGTGTTTTCTTGATTCGATGGCGACCCTGGAGCTCCCGGCTTATGGCTACGGTATTCGCTACGAGTACGGAATGTTTTTCCAAGGGATTGAAAATGGCTATCAAATCGAACTTGCCGACACATGGCTTCGCTATTCAAACCCGTGGGAAATTGCGAGACCAGAAGTCCTCTTCCCAGTGCACTTTTATGGCAGGGTTGAAGAAAGGGTCGATGAAAAGGGAAACCTTAAGGCCTATTGGATCAACACCGAAGAAGTCTTGGCGATGGCCTATGACACGCCGGTGCCAGGGTATGCAAACGCAACCGTTAACACTTTAAGACTCTGGTCTGCGAAGAGTTCGCGGGAATTTGACCTCAACTATTTTAACCACGGTGATTATATCAAGGCTGTTGATGATCGGAACTTCACCGAAAATATTTCTCGCGTGCTCTATCCTAACGATAACGTGAGTCAGGGTAAAGAGCTGCGATTGAAGCAGGAATATTTCCTCGTGTCAGCGACGCTGCAAGATGTGATCAGGCGGTATAAAAAAGGTCATAATAATTTTGATCAGTTCGCGGAGAAGGTGGCAGTTCAACTTAATGACACGCACCCGGCACTGTCGATTCCGGAACTCATGCGTCTTCTAGTCGATTGCGAGGGTCTTGAGTGGGATAGGGCTTGGGAGATAACGCAGAAAGTCTTTGCCTTCACTAATCACACGACACTTCCAGAAGCTCTTGAGAAGTGGAACGACTCGCGTCTCTCGACGCTTCTTCCGCGGCATATTCAGATTATTTATGAAATCAATAAGAGATTTCTTGATGGCGTCAAACGTCGGTTTCCGAACGATATTGATCGAGTCCGTAGAATGTCGATTTTGGTAGAAGAGTTTGGCCAGAAGAATGTTCGTATGGCAAACCTTGCAATTATTGGAAGCCACGCGATTAACGGTGTTTCCGAGCTTCATACGGAACTTTTAAAGAAAGACGTCTTTAAGGACTTCAATGACTTTTGGCCCGAGAAGTTCTCGGCAAAAACGAACGGCATCACGCCAAGGCGTTGGCTGAGGAAGTGTAATGCGAGGCTTTCCCAACTCATTACGGATTCGATTGGAGATGGATGGGTTACGGATCTTCATCAGGTGAAAGGTATTGAAGCGTTCGCAGATAATTCATCGTTTAGAAGTAAATGGCGCGAGGCAAAGCAAAAAAATAAAGAGCATCTCGCCCAATATATCGAACGTGAACTTGGGGTTAAGGTCAATCCGGAGTCGATCTTTGATTGTCAGGTCAAACGTTTACATGAGTACAAGCGTCAGCTTTTGAACTTATTCCATGCAATTCATCTTTACAACAAGATCAAAGATAACCCGCGGGCTGAGGTTGTGCCGCGCACGGTGATCTTCGCGGGTAAAGCTGCGCCGGGTTACTTCATTGCCAAGATGATTATTAAGCTCATTAATTCCGTTGGTGACATTGTGAATCGTGATCCTGAGGTGGGCGACAAACTTAAAGTTCTCTTTCTCCCGAATTACCGCGTTTCCCTCGCCGAGATCATCATGCCGGGGGCGGATCTTTCCGAACAGATTTCGACCGCGGGGACTGAAGCTTCGGGAACAGGCAATATGAAGTTTGCGCTTAATGGCGCTCTCACGATCGGGACGCTTGATGGCGCCAATATCGAAATTAAAGATTCCGTTGGTGAGCAAAATATTTATATTTTTGGCAATACAGCGGATCAAATCGCTGAGCTTCAGCGCACGGGTTACATGGCCCAAGAGTTTTATGAGAAGATCCCAAGTCTTAAGAGAATTATCAACATGATTCGAGACGGATACTTTTCGCCGATGCAACCCGATCTCTTTAAACCGATTGTTGATACGCTCCTTCCCGATCGTGATCGTTATTTTGTTTTTGCGGACTTTGCGTCATTTGTCTCCTGTCAGGAGCGAGTCAGCAAGGATTTCTTGGAACGAGATCTTTGGACGCGCAAAGCGATCGCAAACGTTGCCAACATGGGACGCTTTTCAAGTGATGAAACGATCAAGGGTTACGCGAAGGAAATCTGGGGCATCGATTTAGAGAATAAGTCTTGGTGATAAAAAAAGGTGACATAAAAATATGTCACCTTTTCCAAATCTGTTTTTTTGTTTATCAGTCAAGCCCGGAATAAACGCTGATATCTCCCATTTCTGGAATGTTTAAGCCGTGTGATCCCACTGGAACGATTTCGAAACCTTCGACTGCTGTTGTTTTTGTGGTGTCGATCTCATATTTACCATCCGCAGTTTGCTTAAAGCACTGTTTGTAGACATAGGCGGCAAATTGACATTCGCCTTTTGATGCATCACAAGTTGGATTCGTATTTTGTGGGTGGTAGTATCCTTTATGTGTGGGATCCACTTTCCTCTTTTGTGCATCTCGTATAGAACCCGCACTAGCCCCTGATCCTGCGCCTCCGGCTGCTCCGGTAATCGAACATCCCGCAAGTGCGTTAGAATCTTCTTGCTTCGTAATTTCAAACACGATACCTCGCGCTGCCTCCCCGTAATTGCCTGAAGAGTTGTTCCAGAACATAAATTTTCCTTCGTTCGTGATTGGATTCATGTCGAACCCAATATAGCGGACTGCGGCTATGCCGGAAGAATTGCCGTAGTTCCCATCATTAGCTGGCAGGCTGAAGTTTCCATGTTTATTTATGTCCAGAGCGCCGTTTTCCAGGAAAGAATCCGTGATGAGTTTATCAATTTCTGCTTGGAGCATGCCGTATTTAACCAAGGGAGCTTCTTCTGTTCCGGATCGTGTATACGGAATTGAGATATGGTCTTTTTGCTGCATGTTAGGGCCATCGACTGTCATCCAAAGTCGTCCATCGTAGCTTAAGTTTCCTTCGGTGCTTGGTGAGTGTCTGAGATTAAGAACAAAAGTCATTCCGTCATCTGAACGATGAAATCCGATCGATGTTAAGTAGATGGCTCGGCCGTTTTCATCATCAAGGCGAGTGATCTCCGCATTGTCGATCAAAACCATATTATCTGCCGCCACTGTGGCTGTTTGCATGCTAGTTTTAAGGTCCAGTGTCTTACCGATTTCCGGTAAAGAGTCAGCAATGCCATCTTTTTTTGCTTGGCACATCATGGCAACAACCAGTCCTGTCGCGTTATCGACGATTCCTGTTGGTGCTGACATATAGCTTCTTCCTGTTGCGACTGAACAGGCCTCGTTCGTTGTCGTATCTAAAGCTGCCGAGAAGTCACCATCCGGAGAATAACAGCTAACTCCCTGATTTTGGGCACCAGTCATAAACTTGAAAAGATTCGCATCGGCGCACTTCTCCACATCACCAGCCAGTTTATCACTTGCTTCTTGAATCTTCTCAGCAATGGTTTTGTCGGCATTTTGTTGTTGCTGATTATTAGCTGGCGGTTGCTCCTCTAAAAGCTTCAAAGGAATCGCCAACGTTGTTCCGGCGGCAGAGGGAAGGCTAGTAGGCAAATTTTGTGGAACAACTTGTGGCAGTGCCGACATGGCAAGACCTTCTGGATACGCTCCCGCTAAGGCGTTGACAGCGAGTGTCTCGATTTGTTCCGTTCCTGTATCTGTTCCTGTATCTGAATTCGTGGCAGACTCTGTGTCAGTGTCTGTGTCTGTATCAGTACTTGAAGATGTCGCTGTTTTTGATGTTGTCTGATTATTCGTGCTTGCCTTACAAGCGTAGAATGTGGTGATCAGCGGGATCAGCGATGTAACAGTCACGGACATTAGAAAAAATTTCGTAAAACGCATTTCGATGGCCTCCCTTTTTTGATAAAAAGCTTTAGTTTCGAGACAAATGCGTGTCGGGTGGAGTAAAAAAAACTTTAGCGTTGAGCTGAAATGCGTATGAATTGTTTTACGAGAAAAGCGTGAAATCTCGATTGTTTTTTACGGGAGTTGTCAGTTTTTAAATCCTCGGTCGATTTCTACGAGTTCAGAGGACGTGCGCCAGAGCGGGATAATCTGTTTTAAGAGAATTTCCGTCTGCGTGAAAGATAATTGGGAAGAAGAATCGCTTTTTGCGCTGGCGGGTTCCGGATGAACTTCAAGGAAGTATCCGCTGAGATATCCCGTGGCGGTCGCTGCGCGGCTGAGGAGCGGGGCAAATTCGCGTTGAGCGCCGGACGTTTTTCCCCCTTCGCCTTCGGAAGCAGGAGGAAGTTGTGTGCTGTGAGTGATGTCGAGAAGAATGGGGACCCTAGCTCCCGCTGAGCTTGCCATGATAGCAAAAGATCTCATATCGACGACGAGATTGCCGTAGCCAAAGGTTGTGCCGCGTTCCGTGAGCATGATCTTGAGGGGCTCATTTTGTTTTTGGGACGTTGCAATGGCTTTTTTAACGATATGGGCCATCGCTTGTGGTGCCATGAACTGTCCTTTTTTTATATTGACGATGCGCCCAGTCTTAACGGCTGCAATCAAAAGATCAGTTTGCCGGCATAAAAAGGCCGGGATCTGAAGATACTCACAAACCGACGCAGTAGGATTCACCTGATTTGTTTCGTGGACATCGGTGAGGATTTTAATTGGGAGTTTGGTCTTTAAATCTGCAAACCACTTAAGGCATGTATCCATTCCAGGGCCGCGATATCCATCGATGGAAGTCCTGTTTGCTTTGTCAAAGCTAGCTTTAAAAACTAAGTCGAACTGAAGTGACTGGGATAGAATGAAAAGATGCTTTGCCGTGTCCAGCAACATATCAAACGACTCTGCAACACAGGGTCCAGCGATCACAATCGGACGCCTTTCATTATTTTGATTGCCCATTTTTTCCTCACTCCCAAGACTGTATGACACAAAAAAACGATTTGGATCAAGAAATTCTTCCACTTAGGATCAATTTTCCACAGGTGGTTTTGGGAAGCCACCATTTTTTTCGACCACCATCCTACTAAAGAATCTTGGCTAAAGAAACTTGACTATTTTGGGCATAGATAATACAAAGTAAATCCTGGTCTTTTCATTATCTGCCGCTTTAGCTCAGTCGGTAGAGCAGTGGACTGAAAATCCACGTGTCCCCAGTTCAACTCTGGGAGGCGGCATCTTCGTAGAAGAACAAGGACGGTAAGGACATGTTTATTACGTTTGTTACAGTCGTTCATCTTGTTGTTGCAGTCTTTTTGATTTTGGTTGTTCTCGTGCAAGGCGGAAACCAAGGTGGTATCGGTGCTGCATTCGGTGGTGCGAACACAGCGGGTGTTTTCGGAGCATCAGGTGCAACGTCTTTTCTTGGCAAAGTCACGTATGGAGCCGCTGGAATTTTTATGTTAACTTCGATCTCTCTGACGCTGATGGAAGGGAGTACGGGCAATATTAGGTTGAAGGAACGTTTAAAGGCAGAAGCCGCAAAGTCAGGACAAGTAGCGCTTCCCGCCGAAGCAACACCTTCAGGCGAGCCCGCTAAATCAGCCCCTTCCGACAAGCCAGATGAGAAGAAGTAACCTCGACGCGAAGATGGTGGAATTGGTAGACACGTACGTTTGAGGGGCGTATGCCGAAAGGTGTGCGGGTTCAAGTCCCGCTCTTCGCATTCTTTATCTAGCTGAAATCATTAAAAAAATTAACCCACAAAAATCAAATCGTCAAGATTTCGTCAAGAATGTTGATTTTCTGCGGGTTCTAGGGCGTCGTCTCAGTTAATTCGCCGATCTGATTGGTAAATTAACCACCTTCCTTTGATTATCTCGAATACTTACGAAATTGATAATATCGGTTTTTCCAGCAAGATGTTCGGGGGATAGATGCGAATACTTCTCTGTCATCTGAACTGTCGAGTGTCCCAAGATTTTTTGAAGATCATAGATCTTACCTCCCGCCATCATGAACTGTGACGCGAAGGTATGCCTTAGGTCATGAAATCTAATTGTCCGAACATCTGCAACCGTAGCGATCTTTTTAATCACATTACCAGCATTATGAAACCCGAACCCACGAAAAACGAAATCAGAGGTTTTTCTTAGCTTCATTTCAGCCAGTATCGAAAACAGCGTCGGATTGATCGGGATTCTTCTAATCATCTTAGACTTGGTGGTCTCTTTTACGACTTTAGTCCTATCGCAAAAAGTCCTCTTTACTGTAAGCTGTCTTCTATCAAGATCGATAGCATCCCATTTCAACGCCTCAAGTTCACCTCGTCTCATTCCAGTTGTAAGAGCCGCTACGAAAACAGGCATCGCATTTGGTAGCATCGTCGCTGCGTGATATAGGAACCTTTCGCATTCATCTCGCGACCAAAAATCAAAGTCTTGCTGCTCAACCTTAAAAGGTCTCACCGCACTAATGGGATTAAATCTAATAAACTGCCATCTCACCGCATCATTAAGCATTTTTCGAATAAGTGTGAGGCAATTATTACAGGTTTTAGGTGCGAGCCTTCGATCTTGCTTGAGCGTTTCTAGCCAAAGTTCGGTCACTCTTGGCGTTAAATCAGAAAGGGCTTTTGTTCCAAAAAAAGGCAAAACCTGATTTTTTAAAATTTGCTTATCTCTTGCGACAGAAGATCCTTCCTTGTGAACCTTTGCATAGTGCTCCATCCAATAATCCGAGAGTTCTGCAATTGTCATCCGTTTTTCATTGATCAAAGCCATAGGATCATTTCGAAGTTTTGCTTTTTGCTCTTGTTCCCATACTTCAGCATCGTAATGACGATGAAATTTTTTAGAGATCTGTTTGGTAGGACTCACCTGGACAACCGCTTTATATCCAAAACCGTCTTTTAATTTGTACTTGTGAATAGACACGAGTTCACCTCCTGTTAAGGAGCCTCCCTGTATTTCTCCAGTTCTCATATTCCCTTTTCAAAGAGCAAATGAACAACGTCTTTTAAGCGCGTCCACTATTAAGGATTTAACATACTTTTTTGGGGAGAGAAAGCAAGGAAGCAATTAATCTGTCTTAATCTTTGTCGGGTTATTTTGGAGTTAGGCTCTCGATATCTTTTGTCAAGCGGTTGCATTATTTGTTGTATTGATCCAGGTTTCGATTTCTTTTAACTTGAATCTGACGCACCCGTTGACTTTGACGTACGGTATTTTTTCTCTATAGCACCAGTTCCTGAGCGTCTTTATCGACACCTGCAAATATTCCGCTATATCTTCCGCTCTCAACAGTCTTTCTCCTAATTCTCTTAATTCTCTTATCTCTTTATTCTCTCTTATCCCTAACATTATTAACCCCTTCCTATTTTTATTTTAGACTTATTAATTCCAATTCCTTCTCCCCGCCCCCTCTCCTGTGGCTGAGGTCTTCGTCCGTGACCACCTACTGTCGTAGAGAGTGGGTGGTCACGGACGAAATAAGACCGAAGCCACAACCAAAAAACGTTGGGCGGAGAAATCTTTTCATGGACTTACGTGAAATCTAAATTGAAGACGACCCTCAAAACTTCATTTTGAGCGTCGTTTTGGGACTTAATGCAGCGTAAATCTGCCTTTGATTGCCTAGTCTAAGATTCGCATGACATGTCTTCTTAACAAGGCATCAACCAAAATCGTGAGGGGAATGTATATCAAAAGAGGCGAGACTGATAAATTCCAGAAGGCATATAGGATATAATGAAGATCAGGTTTTGCGACGAATTTATATCCGGTGTATATCGAAAGCCCCCTTTCATAAAAGTCATAAGCTCTAATCGAAATGAGCGCTAAAATAAATGTCGTGGTGCAACAAATGTAAGAAAGAGTGTCTAAAGTGATTTGACGCATGGACCATTTCGTTTCAAAACTAATCATAAAAATCCTTTCATTTAAGACGCTAAAGTTTGATTGAAAGTGTCTTTAAATAACTCAGCAGAGTTACCTTTCAAAAACTGATCTAGGAACAAAAACGAAAACTTTGACGGTTTCCTCACGAAGAGACCTGGGACCAATCTATGACCTTCGACTTGCTCCAAAATCTTTTCTGCGATACCTGGCCGTTGAACAATATAGATCACTTTTTCAAATTCAGGCTGCATCCTGTACTGCATCACAATGTCCTTATACCTCTTTTCTGATTTGGCAGTGAGTTCAAGTTCGATGGCTACTTTTTGTTTTGTATTTGGATACAAAATAATAGCGTCGGGTAACCTTTTACCTTTCGCATCAGCCCTATAAAAGTTCTTGCCCTGTATCACCTTCCCTTCTGGATTTTGAAGTTTTAAGCTTTTAATAACATCTGCCAAGATTAAGTCATGGGTCAATGTAAGATGGCTTATGATAGGCGATGTCTCTCTAAACCTCGTATATGGGAATCGCTGTTCTAAAACTTTGATTCCTTTTCTTGTGACTTGGTATACCGAACCGATGGTTTCTGGAGTGCCTCGAAAAATTATAATGCCAACCCTTATTGATTTAACAAGTTCATCCCTGATCAATTTTGAAAGTCTATTTGAGACTGTAGAAATGGCACAATTTTTAAAGTGTCTCTCATGAATTTGGCCAAAACTTAGGAGCATTGAGTCATAGAGATCTTGCATAATCTCTATGTCCCTTGATGTTAACATGACACCTTTTTTCATACAGACAAATCCTCCTTTAGAGAGTTCTTCAAACTTTACTATAACCAAATCTCGAAAACTGAAGCACTTCACTGACGTTTCCTTTTGGTCCAGGCATATGAAGGACTCCTCTTCCATTTATGAAGTTTTTAAGATCATTTGGATGAATCTTGTATGCCTCAACATCGTGGTTGATGAATGTGGCTGCAAGGATGGAGGGGAGGGGAGTAAGTGGGGACCTCTGCCACATACATGGGACCCTACTTGACCACACACCAAGCCATGATACTCACTTGTTTGGTCAGTGGCCATGAACTTTCCAGTCACAGGGTCAGAATGCTTCTGTCCAATCTTCTTCCTCTCCA
>CAILAO010000701.1 GCA_903832105.1 uncultured Pseudomonadota bacterium
GATTATGACAATGATTAAGTCTAAGTCTTTCAAGGATTTCAGCCTTAATCCAGTGCCATTCAGTACACGTCCTAGTGCTATATGAGCGTGGGATCATCTAAGAGCTAAATGCAACACATTGAAATTAATGACGTTATATAAAAAACACTTCGTTTTTCTCAAAAATCTCAGGTAGAATAGATACCATCATAGTCATCTGTAATTTTTTGCTTAGGAGCAGAGTATGTTTAGCAATCATCGCTTTAGTCGTTGGGCTTTCTTTTTTACCTTTTTCGGTAGCGTGGTTCTAGCGACCGCTGCCTCGGCACTAACTTTTGACGAGGTCAGGGCCGCTCTTGAGAGGGATCCAGCAGCGACATGGAAGGCTGCCGATAATGATAAAGCTGAAGAGTTGCAAATAGCGAATAGGGAAGTCCCGTTTGGTTTGCCCAATAATCCTGATCAGGGACAAAGTGCTTTCGAAGTTGTTCGTGACGGGCAAGAAGTGGGGCGAGATATCCCGACATATTTGGATTGGCGAAATAAAGACGGAAAGAATTGGCTCAGCCCCATCAAAAATCAAGGGGCTTGTGGAAGTTGTGTCGCCTTTGCGTCGATGGGAGTCTTCGAAGGTCAAATCAACGTGACGAGTGGTCGTCCTGATCTAAACCTCGATCTCTCCGAGCAATATCTTTTTGCGGCGATTGGAAAGTGCGATAGTGGTGCTTGGCCTGATGAGGCGTTTTCTTCACTTGAGTCTAGAGGAACCCCGGATGAAACATGTTTGCCATACACCAGCGGAAGAACTGCTGAGGACGTCGATTCCAGCCAGGCGTGTGCAGATGTCAAAAAGAGGGCATATAAGCTCGCAAATGCTGATAGTCTCAACAGTGCCTCGTCGATCAAAACAGCGCTTCAAAATGGTCCTGTGTCGACAACCATGACTGTCTATGAAGACTTCATGTTTTATAGCGAAGGTGTTTATCAGCACGTAACGGGTTCCGCGGTTGGCGGTCATGCGGTCGTGATCGTGGGATATGACGATGCGAATGATGCTTGGATTGTGCGTAATAGTTGGGGTGCCGATTGGGGTGAAAAAGGTTATTTTAGAATCAAGAGAAATGACGATAGTGATCTCGGTCAATCCGGTCATAAGCTCACGGTTAATAAAGTGTCGAAGCTAGTGAAGCTTTTGGAACCTGTCTATTTTGGAGCCGTTTCTCAGGCTGCGGTTCTTAAAATCGAAAACAAGGCTGATGCAAAGCTAAAAGATGCGAAGTTCGAAATCGTCAACATGAAAGATGCTTCACAGAAGATCACGGGTGCGATCGATGTCACGTCGATGCAGGCGAGTGTGAGCGTAGGCCATGTGACGGACGGTGTTTATCAAGTTATGATTGCGGGGACATTTGCTGACGGTTCAACCGTGGAGAAACCGTGGTATTCAACGATGTTCATCGCGAACAAGGCCCCAGAGATTCAAGTGAAACTGAATCCGGAGTTCGATGTTAATACGCCCATTTCTGGCAAGGTCTACACGAAAATTGAAGTCCGGTATGGAGCGATACCCCTGTCCGATGTCGTTTTAATTTTCAAGCAAAAAAATGGCTCTTACGAAAGAAAAGCCCGCATCGAGAGTCCTGGCGATGGTCTGAAGGTTAGTTGGCGCTCTAACACCGCACCGAACGGAGATTATGAAATTTACGCGATCGGCAACGTCGGGACGCTTTATCAATTTGAGTCGCAGCGGTTATCTGTGAAGGTGAAAAATTAAGTTGATCTGCCGTGGATTTTCTCCGAAAAACAGTCTCGGTAATGTGGAAGGCTCCCAATAAGGTTACTGTGGGACTGCTTTGTAATAGATACGAGCGCCATTCACTGTACAAGTTGCGCCACTTGCCAGCACTACCGCCAAGCTTAGTGTGTGGCTACCGGCAGAGATTGTTGAAAAAGCAGTCCATGACAGGGGAACCCATTGAGCTGAAAATGTGAGAACTGCCCCTCTACAGTAACTAGAAGCAGTATCACAGGTATCTGACATCGGTTGGCCATCTATCAGAAGAGATGCATAGCACCAATTATCGGTCATCCAATGTCCTGCAACACTAAGATCCAGCACTGAATCTTGTGGAACGTTAATTGTTCCTGACCATAGAGAAGTCCAACCGCTAACGGGTCCTGTCGCTGAGTGGGACCAAGTGGCAGGTTGGACAGTCCCGACAACTATTTTACTATTGAAGTACTTTCCGGAAACATTGAGATTCCCTGAAACATCTAATTTAGCCGTGGGCGTCGTGTTCCCAATGCCGACATTACCACCCTTTCTTACATTTACAGCTGCCGGATCTCCTAAAATAGCGATATAGGCAGTTGCATCTCCATTGGTAGTGTCGTAGCGATATCCAAACAGACCTGCACTACCACCGGATATCGCCTTTCCGACTGCAATGTTTACTTCCTGTCCA
>CAILAO010000702.1 GCA_903832105.1 uncultured Pseudomonadota bacterium
ACATTTTTTAGAGCCACTTGGTTTCCGTAGGAAACCGAAAGATTCTTAACGCTAATATGAGATGTAAAGGTCATGCACTACCTCACCATATGACGGGTCAATTTCATGCCGAGCATTCGTGATCCAAGACTGACCCCAAGCACGATGATTGTTAAAATTAAAGCAGCAGCATAAGCCCTCGCTTGAACCGCGGGAAAAGGAGTGCTTATCTGGAAAAAGATGGCTAGAGGAAGAGTTGCGGCTGGATCAAGCAAAGATTCTGGCACACGATCTGAATAGCCAGTTGTGAGTAAGACAGAAGCAGAGTCCCCGATCGCTCTTCCAAAAGAAATCAAAAGTGCCGTCAAAAAGCCCGACACAGCCTGACGCAACAAAACTTTCCAGCCCGTCTCCCACCTTGTAGCTCCAAGCGAATAGGACGCGAATAATACATCTTTGGGAGTTAAGCGGACGACCTCGTCTAGGGCTCGGCAGGTGATTGGAATAACAAGAATGGTGACTGTTATAATCCCTGCGAGAAGAGAGGCTTTAAGTCCCATCAAGGCCATGATCATGTACCCGAAGGCGCCGTATACAATCGAAGGCACTCCTGTTAGAACATCGAATGAAAATCTTGTGACCCATGCTAGATAAGACTTTCCTCGACGTCTATGTAAGTAAATATGAAGTCCTATGACGACGGGAATTGATAAGAGTCCCGCAAGAACTGTGGCTCCCCCCGCCAGCAGCAAAGACCCGACGATGGCATTAAATAGACCGCCGCCTTTTCCGAGGTAGTATCCTCCGGAGGGCACGTCAAAAATCATGCTTAAACTCATCTCAGGGAGACCCTTTGCAAAGACGATTGAAAGAATGATGGCGAGACTTCCGACCATAACCACGGTGCAGATGATCATGAAAGTAAGATATAGAAGTTCTTCCAACTTTCGCTTTGCAAGACGGTTCATAGGTTCAATCCTTTCATAAACCGCGGAAGAACAAGTCTTGAAAATGCTGTGAAAAATATAACCACGATTAGAAGCAGAAGAGCCGCCATCATGAGGGCGGCGTCATAAAGCGGTATAGACATCATTTCCCCATAATTGTTGGCAATAAGGGCTGACAAAGGATAAGCAGGATCAAATATCGAGTGTGGAATTTTGCTCGTAACATTTCCTACGAGCATCAGAACGGCCATGGTTTCTCCAAAGGCGCGTGCAAAACCGGTGAGAATCGCAGCAGCGATTCCTCCCTGTGCTTCTCGTAAGAGTACGTGTTTTGAAACCTCCCACTTTGTCGCGCCGAGGGCAAGAGCTGCTTCTTTAATTCCGCGTGGAACTGTTCGAAACACCTCTAGGCATAGGTGCGAAATAATGGGCAGTATCATGATGGCTAGAATAGTGCCGCCAGAGAGAATGCAATAACCATTCGTTGTAACGCCCAAAAAAGGTGCGACATGGTCTCTGACAAAAGGTACGATTACCGTAAGACCGACCAGACCAAAAACCACAGAGGGAATACTTGCTAATAGATCAATGAGAGGTTTCGTGAGTCTTCGGATTTTTGCGGGGGCATATTCTGACAAGAAAATTGCGGTAAAAATACCGACAGGAGCTGCAAGTATAAGAGCGAGTCCCGTGACCCATAGGGTGCCCCACAAAAAAACGGCAAAGCCAAAATGTCCCTGGAGTGGCTTCCAATTAGCCGAAAAAAGTGTTTCACTAAGCGTATAATTGAAAAAAATAGCCGAAGATTTGTAAAGTAATGAGATGATCATGCTTAAAAGGAGAAGATTGACAATACAGAGCAAAAAAAGTGTGAAAAACTTCCCCGTGCGCTCTGTTCTTAACCTTTCTGAAAGATGATCTCCCAATGATTCCTCTCAGCTTAAACTTGGCTTATCACCTTAGTGATTTTGTTTGAGACTACTTTAACTGGTTGAGGGCTGACTTTTTTTTCTCTTCAGGAATTTTGATATACCCCTCACCATCAGTAAACTTTTGCCCCTCGGTAAGAACCCATCTAAAAAACTCCCTAAGAATAGGCTTTTCAGGCGCCCCAAAAGTCACAAAATGAAGGTCACGAGCTGGTGGAGACGGATATTTCCCCGCCATTATTGCTGCGATCAACTGATCGCGATTTTCATAAAACAACTCTTCGGGATCTATCTGGCCGTTGGCGTTTAAATCAATTGGAAGAATCTGAAGCGGAGGGAGTACCTTTTTTGTCGCGGCGTCATATGCAAAAGCCACGTTATTATAGCCAATGCCGAGTTTATCTTGCCTGACGGCCTCAGCTATGCCGGGGTCGCCGAAGACTCCAGTGCCACGAAGATCTTCTTGCTTTTTTCCAAAGTACTTTGCCCATGTTTCCGCTGCACCACAAGAGTCAGAACGCGTATAGGAATTAATAGGCTCAGATGCTGACGTCCCCAAAAAATCACCCCATGTTTTCATAGTCCCAGCAATCCAAATCGCTTTGGCCTGATCAGGAGATAAGCCGCGTTTAAGGATGGCCTCAACATGAGGGTTATTGGTATTGATTGTTGGAATCACAGCATCTTTAGCAACAGGAACCCACCAGGCGCCTTTTGCAATCTCAGCTTCGTAGATCTCCCGAGAGACCATCCCGATATCGACCACCTTTGATAGGGCGTCAGTCATGCCTTTGCCAGCTCCTCCAGCGGATACGTCTATACGGACCTCGGGATGAATTTTTCGAAATTCCTCGGCCCACTTGATGGCCATAGGGTAAAGAGCAAATGCGCCAGAAATAGAAATCGTCTGAGATTGAGGGTTTGAAGCGCTTTTCTTGCGTGCCACGTAGAACACGGCAACTGCGACCAAAATCAAGATAACCAGCGGGAAAAACAGTTTCTTTTTCATGAGAGTCGTTTCCTGCATTGCGAGATTAATAATAAGTGACCGCGCGATTTTCATATCAAGATCAGCGGGGTATAGCTATATGAAATTACCTGGAAAGCGGATTTTGAGACGACTTCTTGAGGGTGTTTGCTTGGAAGTTAATAATCATTCTGATATACAGGTCCTTCTAAAGGTCCTTCGAAACCATGTTTTGGAGCGGGAGGTTATCGCTAATATCATGAAAAATCCAGAAGTTATAAAAGGTCGGCCTATCAAATTTGCGATCGTCGGCTGTGGTCGCATTGCTCCGAATCATTTCGAAGCGATTAAGGCAAATCAAAAAGACGCAG
>CAILAO010000703.1 GCA_903832105.1 uncultured Pseudomonadota bacterium
ATTATCGAGAAGCATGCTTCATCACCCGAAGCGAAAACAGCGCAAGCTATGCAGAGCTTACTATAAGAAGAATTTGAAATGATGGGTCATGGAAAATTTTTTTTTGTTGCGGGATTTGTCTGCCTTACGGCGCTACTCTCTGAACGGTGTCTTGGTGCAGGTGTTGCAGGAAGACCGTTTCGTCTTGAGGTCTTGACGTTAAATCCTGAGATTGATCATATAAAGCCGTTGGCGATGGCGGACACGGCCGGTTGGGCGGCAGTCTCAGACACACTGATTGGTTCATTTTACGAACAAAAGAAGGATGAAACCTGGATTGGTGGATTCAATCTTGCGACCGGCAGGGTTATTTGGTGGATTAAAGGTTCAGGAACGATGATGGCTCCACCAACTCCCGTTGGTAGCTGGGTGATTCTTGGGTTTAGAGATGGAAAGGTTGTGAAAGCCGAGACAGCGACTGGGAAAAAAGTGTGGGAGGCAAACCTTGATTCGTTTGCGAATAAACGCTTTTTACTTAGCGGCGCGACGCTGATCTCGATGACAGCGGCACAGGTTCTTTATGCGCTTGATTTTCAGACTGGAAAGCCGCTTTGGCTTTATGACGGCGGGTTTCCCGATACAATGCCGATTAATAGTGGCGCCGCTCCCATTGTATACAACGATCAAGTGATTATCGGGGTTTCGTCTGGAGAGATCCATGCGGTCAATTTAAAAACAGGAAAATTAACTTGGAAATTTAATCCTTCGTTTGTAGAGGCGAGATTCCACGATGTTGTGGGTGAGCTTGTGGTTTTAAACCAAAACATAATGCTGCTCACTCGTTACGATGGTGTGGTTGCTGCTGTGGATCTTTCGGGAGCAGATCGAACGGTGATTTGGCAGGAGCGTTTGGCGACGATCACGACATCGCATTTTTCTAACGGGATACTATACGTCGGAGGGCTTAACGGGGGCGAGGTCACCGCTTTCGAGGGAAAATCAGGAAAGAAGCTCTGGCGTGTTGAGCTTGGAGATACCGTTTCGGTCATTGCCGAGGCAGAGGGGTCTCTTTACGTTGCGGGTGGAAGAGGGCGCGTCACAGCGCTTGATGCTTTTTCTGGCGCACAGCTATGGCACGACGATCTTGGGGGCTCAATTATGAGTAACCCTTTATTCATCAGAAACGGTGTTTATTTCGCTACAAGCATTAAAAATCTTTATGGATATAGTCTTTCTCGCGGCCCTCAATAGAGAGTTTCTATTGTCCTTCACTACGCAAAATTCTTTGATTGATGCTGTTCCAGACGCGAGGATCGATGTCCATATTTGCGTGAGCTGCAAAAGCTCCAGGGTTGTCCGGATAGTCGAAAAATAGATTTTCTGACGCTTCAGAAATGGGTGCGGCGTGAAGATAAGGCGAAGTGTACTGATAAAAGTGCTGCCAAAATGTCACTCTTTGCCGCGTAAGAATGTTTTCGCCCGCTTGATCTTGGGGTGAAGTCGTACAGTCTGGATTCGGGTGTCTGCTCGCATAGGATGCGGCAATTTTTTTGGGCGGACATTTAAGTGGACTCACGGAATCAAGCGTCGAAAATTCTGATATCCTAACCGTGGCTGGAAATTTTGCAGCAGCTCTTACCGCGACCCAGCCGCCATAAGAGTGACCAATAACATAAAGATCATAAGCAGAGATTTTCGTGATGGTCTGTTGGATGGCGGCAATAAAATCATCGACCGCGACTTTATGAATGTGTTCGATATCCGACGAAAAAAGATACTGCATCGTACTCGTACTCGGCAGGAAACAGCCAATGATGGTCAAAAACCCTTCTCGCTCAGATAACTCTGCTCTGAGTGAGGCAGAGGCCTCGTAAAGTCCGATGTTGAGAGGGGTATTAAAGGGGATTTTGCATGAATTATAGCCACCGATGAGAACCAGAATTGGTGGCTTTTTTTCCTGGCTTTCAAGCTGAGAAAAATCTGTCGAGCCACAAGATAGAAGTGACACAAGAAGAAAAAAAGAACAGTTGAAAGTTAGGAAAGTTTTTATAACAAATCCCTTTAACTCAGTGGTTAGCAGGATGACCTCAAGACTAATTTATCATATTTCAGACCGTTTAATGTACAACTGCCTCTATGAAAGGAGTGTTTGGTGAAAAATAGAAAAAAGACCTAAACGCCAATAAAATCCCAGAAAAAGAAG
>CAILAO010000704.1 GCA_903832105.1 uncultured Pseudomonadota bacterium
AATCATCTCTTTTAATCTTACGATTGATAGAATTAAAGTCTATTTTTAGTTGTACCTTTTTCACTATGCTCTCTTTTTATAGGCTTTAACAGCTTGAACAAGACTGGTGTTTGGCACTGGAGGATTTTCTAACGCTTTAGTCATTATCTTCCAGTCTTTTTCAGATAACTCAAGGTGTGCTGCTTTTTCTATGGTATTCATAGCCGCTCTTAAAGCTTGTTCAACCATAAAAGAACTAAGTGTAAGACCAAGAAGATTGGCTGCTTGCTCTAGTTTTTCTTTATGTTTGGAAGAAACCCTAACATCTATCCGTTCGGTTCTTGTGGTTGTTATAGCCATAGGTAAGGCTCCTTTCATTATATACAGGCAAGTTTCACCAGTGAAACCTCCTTTCTCTATCATATCTTCTTATCGGCAATTGTACACACAAACTTAAATATATTTTATAACACACGGATATAACGACATATTGGCGGGTTCGTAGTGTTCTACGCAACTTCACTTGCCTTAACACGTTGAAATTATGTGACAAATATTTTTTATTTGGTTAAATAGATAATATCACAGGAAAACTGAGTGTTATTCATAATTTAATGCAGATTGGATTCTCAATAATTTTTAAAATCTTCCGATAAGAAGGTCAAAGGAGAAAAAATAATGATTGCCATTTACCTTCGTGTATCGACATTAAAGCAAGAAACAAAGGCTCAAAAGCATTCCATTGATAACTGGTGTAAGAAAAGGGGATATAAAACTTCAGAGATTATAGAGTACATAGACGATGGAATATCTAAGCAAGACAGTTCATTATTATAATAAACTAACCCACTGCAATCTAACCCACTGCCTTCTTGTACTTAAATTTCCAAGTCGGAGCACACCCCAGCCGCATCAAATACTCGACCAGTTTCTCCATACCCATCGTAGACATCTTACCGTTAAGAAGTTCACTAACTCGTGGTTGCGGTACAGCCAAGATCTCTTGAAGGTCTTTTTGTGAATAACCTTCTTGCTCCACAATCTGTAAAATCTGATTAAGAAGAGCAGATTTCATTTCTAATATTTGGCTTTCTGCATCGGTAAACCCAACATCTTTAAAAATCTTGCTCATAAATTAACTTCCCCTTTCTTGGGTTATAACGGCTTTATATCTTTGTTTTGCTAGTTCAAGGTCGTTTTTTGCCGTTTTACCGCTTTTTTTCATAAAACAATGGAGAATAAAAACCTTATCTTTAACTTTAGTCATGTAAATTGCCCGATACCAGCCACTCTTATCTTGGGATTTAAGTTCAAAAACCGCTCGGCCAATTGATGGCATGGGACGGCTACTTACTGGAATATTGCCCTGCTGTAATTGCCAAAGAGCAAATCCGAAGTCTTCACGGATGTTCTTGGGGAAGTTCCTAATAACTTCTTTTGAATCACCAACCCAGATAACACTTTTTCCACAGCACTCATCCCTCATATCTTAATATACAAATATTTGTATAATTTCTCAAGTTGTTTTCCATGATGATTATCTAATTGATATTATGGACGAATAATATCAATTGCTATGTCCAGCAGAAAAGGTTCGTAATACTGCAATTGTGGGACGCCAACTTCATGCCACCGCCAGGTGAGAAGAGCCGCGTTTTCACACCAAAAACTAGTCACTAACCATCAGACAATATGGATAAAATGACGACCAAAAAAACTGGGGTTTCATGAACGTTGGATTAACACTACAATGGACCATGTTACGTAATTTCCTTTTCAAGAATAGGACCACACTCATGACAACACTTCAGCTACGGAAAATAAGTACACTTTTCTTCCTTGTTATTTTACAGACCAGCATCCTTGCATCTTGTGGCCATGAATCTGCTAAGAAATCAAAAGTATTGGATTTTCTCGGCAGATCCTCGGACGGAGCAATTTGGAATGAACCGCTCGACCTTCTCAGGCAAAAAATAAGTCTTGATGGCAAATGGTCATTTGCCCCAGAAGGCTATGCTGCACGCGAAGTCGATGTCCCGTGTTTTTGGGAAGCCATCGCGGATCCTAAAATGGACGTTCAGTGTCCCGGATATCTCGATAGAACCATTGACCAAGGTTTGACCGCTTTTGAATTTGATCCTGATACTTGGGAGAAAAGAAAAATCCACCGCGGGAATTACGCCAAGACCCTCGATATCCCACCGGGTTATGAAGTCGCCAAAATCTGGTTTGACTCTATTCACCACAAGGCAGATGTCTTTCTTAACGATCAAAAAATCGGCACTCATACCGGTCCCTATTTAAAGGTTGGCTTTGATGCCAGCAGCGTTATCAAACCTGGACAAAACTTCCTGCGCGTTAATCTTACCGACGGCACATCTCTCATGCAGCAGCAAAATGCTTCACAAAACATCATAAAAAAACTGGGACTTCGTTTGGGACGGCGCGTCGTCGAAAAGATTAATCCAAGTTTGCGAAGACCAATTCCTGATTATCCAGTCGGGAATTACAGCTACGCGGATGCTACCGGACTTTACCGGTCAGTTAGCTTGGAACTCTTACCCTCAATCTTCGTTGAAGATGTATTTATTGTCCCATCGGTGCGTAGAAGCGATCTGACCATCGAAGTGGCCATACATAACACCAAGCAAGAACCCGTGACCATATGGTTGAACGCTCGCGCTAAACCTTTGTTAGCAGATCATTTCGAGACCGTTTGGGAAGCTTCTCCCCAAAAACTCGACATTCCCCCCGCAGCTACAATCAAAACCGTCCTCGTCGAACCATGGACCGACACCGGCAATTTCTGGTCACCACAAAACCCTTATCTCTACTATCTAGAAACCGTGTTAACCGATAGCGAGAACAAGCCGATTGATTTCAAACGTGATCGTTTTGGTTTCCGGGAAATATGGATTGAAAATGGCGACTACATTCTGAATGGCGAGAAAGTCAATCTCCTCGGTGATTCGATCAATGTTCATACCCAGTGGAAAAGGTTCTGGGCTAAACGTTATCTATCGTGTGAAACGGCGCGCGAAACCTTCCTGAACCTTCGCCGTCTCAATATCAACTTTGTCCGTTTTCACGGTGCTCCTCCTGAGAATTGCGTGCATGATATTGCTGACGAACTGGGGTTCTTGACTCTGGCGGAATCCGCCATTCACGCCAGGATGGAAACATTCCCGCCGTTCAGTATCAATGAATCTTTCATGTCCAATGCTAAAAATTGGCTTTCGGCATGGGTCAAAGAAAAGCGCAACCATCCTTCAATTATCATGTGGTCAGTGGAAAACGAAATGTTTCTTTATGGCATGCCGATGTTTCGCAGCGAAGCTTTTTCTTTGGGTGCTTCAGCCAAGGCGCAGGACAGCATTTTGCGTCCGGATGGCGTAGCCACCGCGCCTCGTCCCATCAGTTGGGACGGCGATTCAAGCTTCATTTACCGCGCTGCTGTTCCAAAACGTGTTGACATGGCTCTTTGGTTCGACAATATTCCCAGCATCGCCGCTGCAATTCACGATAGACTTAATAGTGAAGACGCATCTTTCCCTGTGGAAACCTTAAATTGGCATTATCCTTACGATCGTTGGAACACCACCGATCCGGAGAAAGAATGGTTCGATAAACCAATTGATCACCTGCAGCCCTACTTTGTTCCAGAACTACCGACCGGCATTGGAGAAATCATGTTTGACCGGAGGCATAAACTTGATCAACTGCCCGGCGTCACTTTCTCCAGGGTCAAGGCCATGGAAGCGCAGGTCGCGAGAGCAGCGCGCATTATTGGCTATGATGACGTTCGTCCATTTCAATTGCATTGGGCATGGCAAAAGTATGATCCAACTGGCGGCGAAAATCCCTACGAAGCTTTTTATCATCATGTCTTTACGAAAGAGGAAAATCTTCGGTTAACACAACTGATCACTGACTCCTATCATCCCATTGCAGTGTTTGATTATGATTACACCAATATCGCTCCTAATCAGGATGGAACTTTCGGACCAGTTGCCCTTGCCGCCAGTGCCACGGCAACGAGAATCTTGGTTGTTATGAACGACTCCTTTGTTCCAGATAGACCTATCACGGTAGACTGGGAGGTCTTTGATCACACGGAACAACGAAAAATTGCAGGTTCCAGCTTTCTGACCATTATCAAACAAGGATCTGCTGACAGAAACCAGCAAGTTGTTTTTCAAACGCCAACCAATGGGCATCGTCTGAAGTTGATCGTAAAATCACACATGGAGGGTCTCTCTGCGGGAGATTTTTCAATAAGTTACGATTTCATAACCAAGAACCCTGAAACAATGTGAGATTTTCAAAAAATTATTGGTTGTTTAAAAAAGAACTGTTTTTTTGCCAGATTCCCACCAGGAGCATTGGGGGGACCTGCAAAGAAAATAGCGGGCCAAACGAGCCCTGCGCGCGACCCCGCCTCCTATTGCATTTTGTTTTAGAAGTACGATAAGCTTAGAGAATCGATGACAATTTAAGACGTTCTTGATCCCAAAGGATCAATTGCTTCTTCAAAACAAAACCCGAAGATTAAATTTTTGTTATCTCTTTATATCTAAATATCTAAGGAGAAAATACCAATGAAAATCCGCCTAACAGTTTTTACAGCGTCATTTGTCGTGATGTCGGTCGCTGGAATCATTACAAGTTGCGGCACCAATATCAAAGGTGATGGTACGCCCCTTTCGTTCACCGTAGGCGGTGTTGTTTCAGGTCTTTCCGGGACACTTGTTCTTCAAAATAATTCGGGTGATGATTTAACCTTGACCTCCGCTGGGGATTTCACATTCTCGTCACCCCTTCCCGATAACTCAGACTATGCGATAACAGTCAAGACACAGCCGAGCGGGAGCACATGTTTAATCTCCAATGGCGCGGGCACTATTGCTGGAAGCAACGTGACCAACGTTACCGTAACTTGCTCGAAAAAAACTTATACGATTGGTGGCGCGATTACGGGGTTGGATGGATCCCTGGTATTGAAAAATAATGATACCGATGACCTAACGATCACCAAAGATGGGCCTTTTACTTTTCCCACCGCTCTCGCTGAAGGAGATTCATACAACGTGACAGCCTCCACTCAACCAGTCAACGCTGTCTGCACAGTGGCGGGCGGCACAGGTACAATTACAAATGCCAATGTTACGAATGTAACAATCAGCTGCCTCATTTCCACTACTGCGAATTCTTATTCTGTAAGCGTAACTACGACAAACCTTTCTGGAACAGTTGTTTTATATAACAACGGAGGCGACGAGTTGAGCATTACATCCAACGGGACGTCTACTTTTGCAACCCTGCTCACTGATGGCAGCACATATGCCGTGACTGTGGCATCTCAACCCGTAGGGCAGACCTGTTCGGTATCTGACAATACAGGTACGATTGCGGGTGCTAATGTGACAAATGTAGCCGTTATATGCTCAGTCGACGCCCACACCGTGGGAGGAACCGTCAGTGGTTTGAGCGGGACCGTCGTGTTACAAAATAATGGCGGTGATAACTTGTCTCTCACATCGTCCGGTAGTTTCACTTTCAGCACACCCGTAGCCTACAGCGCCACATATGCCGTAACGATACTCACGCAGCCCACCGGGCAGACGTGTTCTGTGACGAACGGCAGCGGCACTGTTGCGGGTGTTAACATCACAAATGTCTCGATCACTTGCTCGACAGATTCATATACCGTGGGAGGAACCGTCGGTGGTTTGAGCGGGACCGTCGTGTTACAAAATAATGGCGGTGATAACTTGTCTCTCACATCGTCCGGTAGTTTCACTTTCAGCACACCCGTGGCCTACAGCGCCACATATGCCGTAACGGTACTCACGCAGCCCACCGGGCAGACGTGTTCTGTGACGAACGGCAGCGGCACTGTTGCGGGTGTTAACATCACAAATGTCTCGATCACTTGCTCGACAAATTCATATACCGTGGGAGGAACCGTCAGTGGTTTGAGCGGGACCGTCGTGCTACAAAACAATGGCGGGAACAATCTCTCAATCTCGTCGTCTGGTGGCTTTACGTTCAGTACGTCGATCGCTCACGGTTCCACATACGCTGTCACTATCCTCACCCAGCCCGCTGGGCAAACGTGTTCTGTGACGAATGGCAGTGGCACCATCGCGGGGGCCAATGTTACAAATGTCAGTGTAGCTTGCCCACGAGTAATCATTATGTTTGGGACCAACGCGACTAACGGGAACTTGGGAGGAAGATCCGGGGCTGATACGCTGTGTTCCAATAAGGCATCAAGTTTGAGTTTGACGTGTTCAAGCGTCCATGCGTTTATTGGCGTAAGCGCGGCGGATGAGGTTCGAGATATGCCAACTAATTATAGCGTTCCGACAGATGGGATCATCAAATCGAGAACCGGAACAACAATCCAAACAAGCTGGGCCAACTTGCTGTCGGGTACAATACTAACCAGTCTATACTCAGCGGGTGTTTTACCCGAGGGCGCAACGTTTTGGTGGTCTGGAAGTGACTCGAGTGGGGCTTTCAATGCGACAAATAATTGCTCAGGTTGGACGTCATCTGATAGTGGGATTATCGGCTATTCCGGTTACTACAACCAAACAGGAGTCGCCTGGATCGCAGCCGGAGTTCCGAACTGCAATCAATCTCATTACGCTGTTTGCCTCTGCTACTAAAAAGTTTGTATGAAAACAAAAGTTAGCTGGGATGGACAAGTAAAGAATCGGTTTCATTTCTGAAAATAAGGCGTGAGGTCTCTTAACCGTGGGCTTAAGGTTTGCTCCGCACCCATTTCCCTCAACTTTCAACCGCGAAGTTTAAACAATCCATCACCGTTTTAGCCGTAATGAAAAGCCCAGTCTCTTCAAACTCATCAAGTTTTACTTTATCAAACTCTTCGTCCTCTTCATCTTCAACCATAACCGTCTCTAAAATATACTTGTATATTTCAGGTTGCGTTTGATTTTCAAGATCAAACATCTCATCTGTGGCGGTTTGTTCATCAAGTTCTCCAAGCGTCTCCAGCCATTTTGCTGATGAGGCGTGTTTAGCTTTGACTTGATCTTCCGTAAGAGTTTCCATCTTCTTATCGAAGAGATCTTGGTAGCATTTCCAAATTGAAAGAATAGTAAAGAGTCCGAGTTCCTTGGCATCGTCAGAGAGATCAGACAGCATATCTATTGTATATTGCAGCAGAATCGGTTGTTCTTTTTGAAAACTGGTGGTTACTTTTTCTAGGACGGATGGATCTCCATCGTTACTGATCTCATCAATAACTTTATCAATAAAATCTTCAGGTATTTGTTTCATTGGTTTAAGCCCCCATATTTAGTAAAGGAAATGGACAGTAACGCAAATAAGCAAAAGAGGAAAGTTAAGATTTTTCTTGCAGGTTAATAAGACGGAGTTTAGTGTGACCCAGTTTTATTACAATGAATCTCGCACTCGAAAAAAGCATTTTCACCGCTGTCTAAGAAGGGCTGATGAGCCATGCGCTGCAATGGATCAATACAGTCCGGCATGGTGAGCCCTTGTGAAAGGGACGCTCCTTGGGAAATCCACATAAAGCGCTTTAGGCAGGAACAGCTTTCTCTTTTTCCACTTTCAACTTGCTGACTATTGCATTGATATAGGCACTCTGAAGAGGCATCGAGATCGCCCGGATTTCGGGCAAGGCAAGTCTTGCAGACGTCGTCTGTAGAGATCGAAACCTTTTGTCCCATGACACTACTGAATTCCGTAGTGGCACATCCTGAAAGGGTTAAAGTGAGAATAAAAAGTGTCAGAAAAGTAAAAATATTCATAAAGTACCTCCTGCGAGTGCGAGTCCTCTCTTCACGAAGTTCGATCGGCGGGGATAGCGAAGGAGTTGAGTTTTTTTAGATTCACCTTAAAAATTGACCGGATAGGGGCTGTGGATAAAAGACCTCCCCATGATGACCTACGAAAATTTCATCAGTTTCTTCAGAATCATTACTGATATCGATAAAAAGAAG
>CAILAO010000705.1 GCA_903832105.1 uncultured Pseudomonadota bacterium
ACGACATAGCTGGTCTCGCTTTAATGAGACGAAAGTTATCATAGTTCATTGGGAAAATGACAAAAGGAATGGCGGAGCCATAATCGAGGAAATTTTAGAAGTTTGCCCTGAGTTTCGGGTGGCTGATCGAATAATTGTATTAACAACAAACCCAACCCATGAAGATGTTGTCTATTTTAATGAACTTGGTGTTTTCAAAGTTATAAAATTGAGGGCTAGAGAAAAAGACCTAGAAACGTCAAGGGCGGATTTTGAGGCAGCAATTGATCTTTTTTCGGAAAAAGGTGGGGCTGAGCGGCAGTGGAATTCTCTTATCCATGACATTGATCTTCACCTGAGAAAGAAGACCTCCTCTCTTTCCCTTGAGGAAATGCAAAAACAACTAGAAAAAATCAAACCTCTTGTTGGGATAGAGTCAGCAAAGGTGTTAGATGCTGAAGCTTGTTTGGATTACTGTCGTGGCAATAACGAAAAGGCTTTAAAACTCTGGAAAAAGGCTCTAGATAAAAATCCAAATTACTATAGAGCATACAACAACATGATCACATATTACAGACAAGAGGGAGATTATGAGGCGGCGTATGCATTAATGCAAAAAATGCAGGAGTTAAATAAATCAAATATTGCAAGACTTGTGAGTATGGGAGAGTTGCATGCGGAGTCCAACGAAGAGGTAAAGGCAGAACATTGCTTCAAATCGGCGTTGGAACGAGATCGATATTGTGGTCGCGCTCTCAATGGTCTTGCAGAAATTAGATTTTGGCAAGGGCGTTTAGACGACTCGAGAGAGCTTCTATTGAAGTCAAAAATAGCCTATCGAGTGGCGGCAAAGCTTAATAGAGTTGGCATTGATCTGGTTAAAAAAGGAAAATATAAAGACGCGTTGGAACACTATTGCAAGGCTCAATACGTGTTGCCCCAACAGGAAAAAGGCCCTCTCCTTTTTTACAATATTGGCCTGTGTTATTCGCGTTGGGGAAAATTCGACCAAGCGAAGGAATTTCTAAAAATTGCTCTTGTTAAAGAGCCAAAATACATTAAGGCCCAACGACTTTTGGCTCATATTGAAAGTAAGACTTAGAACTATGTTTACTTGATTTGATTTTCATCCCAACTGTAAGTTCTTGGAAGCTGTTTCGCCTGTCTGATGAGAAATGCCTGCTGGTTTCTCAGGTATTGAACAATTTTCCGGTTGTTAGGATCCGTTTTGAGCTGATCGACTTTCTGTTGGATGTCGTTAATTTTCTCTACGTCATCCTCCTTTTGATAAATCTGATCCAAAATGTCGTTAAACTTTTCCTTTTCCATCTCAGACAAGCCTGTTGTGTTTGTATAACGATGATACTTATTGATCGTCATGGGTTCGGTATCAACCGTCACGGTTCCGTCTTTACGCTTCTCTGTTACGACTCCTGGTTCGGTGTAAATTCCTGACTTTGGGATGAGATCACCGATGTAAGCCATGTTGTCCTCCTTTTTATACTTTGTGAGCCTTAACCTAACTATATTAAATCTTCATGTCCAAACTATAGATGTTGCTTTGTTTTGCCATCACCTGGAACGGTGTATTGCTTTGGTTGAATTCCTGCGCTGTTCATAAGATGGAAAAGCTCAGCATTGAGATAATTGGTCACTAACCTGTTTCGTGGGTCTATATTGAGTTCCTCAATTTTCGCTTGGAGCTCCGAAACTCTCTTTTCCGGATCTTCAATACTCTTAATATTGTCTAGAATTTTCTCGAAATCTACCCGCTGAGGCTCTGATAACCCGTTAATGTATCCGTGTCTAAAGCGCTGAATAACTTCCTTTCTATCGGTCCCGACTGTGAGTTCCCCGCTCATTGGGTTTCTATTACTCACATATCCGGGTTTCCCCTGACTGCTGAAAGTAGAGTCGCCTACGCGATGCATGATGACGGGTCCTCAAAGGTGACTGCAAAAAATTCGAAGAAAAAACCGTTTCTCACTTACTATCGTACCAGCCGCGAATGAGCAATGCAACTAGCTGTAAATAGGAAGAAAAATGCCGATCTAGCCAGGCAAAAAATGCCCACGCTAAAAATATTAGAGAAATAAGTTAAAGATTTACAAAAAT
>CAILAO010000706.1 GCA_903832105.1 uncultured Pseudomonadota bacterium
ACACTTAGCACGTATTTCACACCATTCACCAGTCACCATTCACCATTCACCATTCACCATTCACCATTCACCATTCACCAGTGCTTATAAATAAAATCGTTAAATGTATTTTTTCCTTAATCGCTTGAATTTTTATCAGAAAATTGAATTGTCTTCTCTTGGCCAGTAGGGTATAATCTATGGTAATAATGAGTTTATTTTAAATTTTTTGTGCCCAGTTTCAACAACATTGCTTTAATCCAGCCTTCCGGCGCGTCTTTTTTTAGGAGGATTACTATGAAAGTATTGCTGGCGCTTAGTTTTGTTCTGGTCCTGTCCTGTAAAACCCAAGACCACCAGAGTCAAACTTTGGAAGATTACACCTCTTTTGCCAGCATGGCCGGCGTCGGAGAAACTTGCGGCGGCGTTGCTGTGACTCTGTGTAAACAAGGACTTGATTGTTTGATGTACTCACGAACACCTGATGCTGTGGGCCTTTGCTATGATCCCGATGGGCAACCAGGGTCGGAAGGCGGAACATGCGCGGGGATTGTTGGAACACGTTGCCAAGACAACCTTCAATGCAAGATACCCCCGAGCGCTGAGGAAGTCTCGGATGCTTCTGGCGTATGCGTCAAAAACGAGCCAAGTGCCAGCCAATTTATCGCCCTTGGAGATGTTGGGCGAGCGGGAGAATTTAACAATATTGTCACAATCTATGTTGCCGATAAAGACTCACAGCCACGCTGCATAGGATGCAGGACATTCCGAGTCATCTTCGATGGGTATAAACAGCACGAGCCAATTGGTGGTACGAGGGTTTCGAAGGTTGCAGTAGATACTAAAAAGTCTTGTGGCCCCAACGCGCCAGATTCAAAGCTTATTGATCTTGCAGCGCTTTTTAGGCATCAATGGTCATCTGCACAGGCGCAACTGACGGCCGAAGTGAATCCGAATTTGTGCCAAGATGAGATTTCCATCAGGTTTTTCGCACAAAAGTGTCTTAATCCGTCGCAACCAGAATGTTTGAAGATGGAAGTTAAAGAATCTTATGAAGTTTCGATAAAATCGATTAGCGAACTTCAACCCATTAGCGAAACCGCCATGCCAAATCGCAGAAGTGTAGAACCCATCACACCACCTTCTATTCCGTCTCAAAATATCCAGGGAGCACCGGGAAGCATGTGCGGTGGCATTGCAGGTCTTCCGTGCTTGGAAGGGTTTGAGTGCCTCATGTATCAAAGGCATCCCGATGCCTCCGGTCTCTGTTATAATCCTGAGGCAGAACTTGGCTCCGAAGGTGGACAGTGTGGCGGCATCGTTGGCACCAAGTGCCAGGACGAGATGACATGTAAAATGCCTCCCGGGACAAAAGGCCTGAAAGACGCGACCGGAGTGTGCGTCGCCTTATAAAGGGTCCCCGTTAAAAATCGTGTGATATTCAGAAAAATAAATGATAGCATCCACTGCCGTTGGATGCTTTTTTTTAGCGTAAGAGGAGAACCGCCGTGAAATTCCAGGTTTATTTTCTTGGCATGTTTAGCGTTTATTTCGCCTGTATCATTGGCATAGCTGACACAACTCAAGCACGAGCGAATACTCAAAATCCCTGTAAGAAAGAAGACGTCAAACTGGCGAGCGATTATGTGCAATCCACAATTAGAAACTTTGAGGATGGAGTCGTCAGTAAAGTCGATGTGTTACTTGCAAAAAACGCCCTTGCCGACGTGCGACTTTGCGCAGGCGCTCTTCAAATGGACGAATATTGCGAAACAAAATCACTCGTTCTCGCTGATCTTCTTCGAATGATCCAAAGTCGTACAAAAGACGGTTACGGGTCAAGTTTCAGTCTAGCTGACTACTTCACCAAGTATGTCGAGTATCGCAAGGTATGTGCTGATTTTGCGCTGTAGTCTGTTTACTATGGTATCCCCCTATCTGCCGTGCTATTATCTTTTTAAAATAAAGACTTAGAGGCGTTTTACTCTATAGAAGCGGAGAATGTCATGCATGAAGGGCACACAGGTCGATCGAAACGCACAGTCAAAAAAACTTCTAGCGATTCTTCACAAGAGAAAGCCCCATCTCGAGTTATCATCGAAAAGGTAGACCCTACCATCAACAATGGTCGTTATCCCGCTAAACGTACGGTAGGTGAAACCGTGTGGGTTAAGGCCGCTATTTTTGCGGATGGCCATGACGAACTTAAAGCAAGGCTTCTTTATCGACACGAAAAAGATGAAGAATGGGAGTCTGTCCTCCTGCAAAACATCGGAAATGATATTTGGGAAGGCGAATTCGTCGTCAAAGACCTTGGGTTTTACTATTACACAGTTGAAGCCTGCATCGATCGTTTCCAAACCTGGCGACGCGATCTCCAGAAGAGGTGGGAGGCGGATCAAGATATCACAGTTGATCTACTTCGCGTAGAGGACGTTCTTAGGGCTTGGGAACCGCAACTTAGCGAACCTGACATCGCGTTTATCCGGAAAAAACTCGCACTCGTTCCTGCAATCAGAACCGCGCAGGTTCGACGAACGAGAGAAGAACTCCTACGGGCTTGGCTTCACGATGATTATTTAAACCTCCTCTCTCGGTCGATCGTGGATCAAACGAGTTATGTGCTTTTTGAGGGTGAGGGGAGTTTTGGGAAGAAGGAACATCAGGGGCCTTTGGGCCTTCCGGTTAAAGTCGAGAGGGAAAGAGCAAGCTTCGGTGCATGGTATGAATTTTTTCCTCGTTCCACATCACCTGAACCGGGAAAACACGGTAATTTCAGGACCGCCGCGGACTTTCTCGATTATATTGCCGGACTTGGATTTGATATTGTTTATCTGCCACCCATTCATCCGATTGGGACCTCTCATCGTAAAGGAAAGAATAATTCTGTCAAAGCTGAACCTGATGAGGTTGGTAGTCCATGGGCTATCGGCTCTCACGAGGGCGGGCATGATGCCATTCATCCAAGCCTAGGGACCTTTGATGACTTCGAATTTTTCGTAAAAAAAGCTGAGTCGCTTGGCCTTGAAGTCGCCCTTGATTTCGCCATCCAGTGTTCGCCAGATCATCCTTACGTCAAAAGTCATCCTGAGTGGTTTAAAAAACGCCCTGACGGTTCCATCCAATATGCAGAAAATCCCCCCAAGAAATACCAGGACATTTACCCGTTTGATTTTGAGTGCGCTGCCTATCGGGCTCTTTGGGACGAAATGAAACGCCTGGTTCTCTTCTGGGTGGAGCAGGGCGTAAAAATCTTCCGCGTTGATAACCCCCACACCAAGCCATTTAGGTTCTGGGAGTGGCTAATTACTGAAATTCACAAGAAGCATCCAGATGTTATTTTTCTTGCCGAAGCATTTACGCGTCCGCATGTGATGATGCATCTTGCAAAGATCGGCTTCAGCCAATCTTATAGCTACTTTACGTGGCGTAACTTTAAAGTGGACCTGACCCAGTATTTTTCCGAATTAAACTACGCTGACCAGGTAGAATATTTTAGACCGAATCTTTGGCCAAGCACCCCCGATATTTTACCTGAGATTTTAGTGCAAGGTTGGCGCCCCGCTTTTGCGCAACGATTAGTCCTGGCAGCAACGCTGAGTGGTAATTACGGCATTTATGGCCCCGCTTATGAGCTTTGCATTAACACGCCGTTTCATCATGATAGTGAAGAATTTCTTAACTCGGAAAAGTACGAACTAAAGCGATGGGATTTACAGTCTCCCCATAGCATCGCTTCGGCGATCAAGCGGATCAACAAGATTAGAAGGGAACACCCCGCTCTCCGCAATAACCGCTCGGTAAGATTTTACAATATTTCAAATGATCAGATGCTGGCCTATTCAAAGATGTCTCTCGACCATAAAGATCTTCTTTTGATCATAGTAAATCTTGATCCTCACAATAAACAATCAGGATTTCTTGATTTTCCATGCCATGAATTTGGTATTCAACCCTGGGAGACCTATCAAGTGCATGATCTCTTTACCGGTGCGCGATATTTTTGGAAGGGCGCCAATAATTTTATTGAGCTGAGTCCGCACGTCTTTCCAGCGCATATTTTCCATATCAAGAGGAAGATCAGAACTGAGAACGACTTTGATTATTACGAGTAGTGACAAGTTATGACAAAGCATGACGCAATGAAAAGTTTGAATAGAAATCCGCTATGGTATAAAGACGCTATTATCTATGAGTTGCATGTTCGTGCTTTTTTCGACAGCAATAATGATGGCGTGGGCGACTTCCGTGGTCTCACCCAGAAGCTTGACTATTTAAGTGATCTCGGCGTTAACACGCTTTGGCTTCTTCCTTTCTATCCCTCCCCGTTAAAAGATGATGGGTACGATATTGCGGACTATATGAGTATCCACCCGATGTACGGAGATTTGGAAGATTTTAAAAACTTCTTAAGCGAAGCACATGCAAGAAATTTGAAAGTCATTACCGAACTCGTCCTAAATCATACCTCCGATCAACATGAATGGTTCCAAAAGTCAAGGCGCGCAAAGGCGGGCGATCCATTGCGTGATTTTTATGTATGGACCGATACCCCGTCGAAGTATCGAGAGGTTCGGATCATCTTTAAAGACTTTGAAACATCTAATTGGACTTGGGATCCAGTAGCCAAGAGATACTACTGGCACCGTTTCTTTTCTCATCAACCCGATCTTAATTACGATAATCCGGAAGTTAAAAAGAAAATGTTCGAGGTGTTGGACTTCTGGCTAGATATGGGGGTCGATGGCCTGCGCCTCGACGCAGTTCCATACCTCTATGAGAGAGAAGGTACGAGCTGCGAAAATCTTCCCGAAACGCACGCCTTTTTGAAAGAACTCCGCAGCCATATAGATGCCAAGTATGAAGATAGAGTGTTGCTTGGAGAGGCAAATCAATGGCCAGAAGATGCTGTTCAATATTTTGGTTCTGGCGATGAAGCCCACATGTGTTTTCACTTCCCTGTGATGCCTCGACTTTTTATGGCCCTCAAACTGGAAGACCGCTTTTCCATTATCGACATCTTAAAGCAAACTCCTGAAATCCCGGGAAACTGCCAGTGGGCAACTTTTCTTAGAAATCACGATGAACTGACGCTCGAAATGGTTACCGATGAAGAGCGCGACTATATGTACCGCATGTACGCCATGGATACCAGAGCACGCATTAACCTCGGGATTAGACGCCGTCTTGCGCCGCTCTTAGGAAACGACCGCCGTCAATTAGAGTTATTAAATGCGCTGCTATTTTCACTTCCTGGAACACCGGTTCTTTACTATGGTGACGAAATTGGCATGGGCGACAATATTTTCCTGGGTGATCGAAACGGTGTCAGAACCCCATTTCAGTGGACTCCCGATAGGAATGCCGGGTTTTCGATTGTCAATCCGCAGCAGCTTTTTCTTCCACTCGTTATCGCGCCTGACTATCATTATGAAACTATCAACGTAGAAACCCAGCAAGGAAACGCCAACTCACTTCTCTGGTGGACTAAAAATCTGATCTCAACCAGAAAACGTTTTCCGATCTTCGGTCGAGGGACAATCGAGTTTCTTGAACCCGAAAATACCAAAATTCTCTCGTTCCTGCGAACGCTTCCCAGAAGTTCCCCCGAGGAGGAAGACTTGACCGTATTGGTCGTCGCAAACCTTTCGAGAAAGGCTCAGTATACAGAGTTATCGCTTGATCGTTTCAAAGGTTATACCCCTGTCGAGATGTTTGGTCATGTCAGGTTTCCTGCCGTCCCAGGCGTCTCTGAAAAGCCCTATTTTTTGACGCTCGGACCTTATGCCTTTTATTGGTTCATGCTTGAAAAGCCAAGTGAAGCAAAAGACGTGCGCCGCATACTTCTTGGGCCAATAGCAGATCGGCGCGGAGTCGAGATCGACGAGAAGCCCATAAAAGCCCTCGAAATCCAAGAGGTCACACACAAAATCGAGATGGATCTATGCGACTATTTACCGCATATGCGATGGTTCGCGGGAAAATCCAGGCAAATTCTGAGTTGCAACGTCGAGGATGTTCTACCTATTGGGCCAACAGCACAGCAGGGGCAAAAATTTGCTCTTCTTATTGTTACAGTTAATTTTGAAGACGGCAGTCCTGAACAATATCTCATTACCATCGCCTTCGCCTCTCAAGAGCGTGCCGCATGGATTAAAGAACACGCACCAGAAGCCGTAATCACAGAGCACGTTACGTTGAAGGAACATGATGAAGAAATTATTTATTATGACGCGGCGATCGAAGCGGATTTTTATAGAGAGCTACTGAGTTTTCTTGTGAGTGGAAGGAAATTTCAAAGCCAAAATAATGGCATTTTCTTCTCAAGAGCTTTTAAAAAACTTTCTCTTGGAACACTTCCTGATCCCGACTTTCGAAGTTTCGAGCAGAGTAACTCAGCGGTACTATTCGGAAAAGATTTTTTCCTAAAAATTTTCAGAAAGCTTGACGATGCCCAAAATCCAGAGCTGGAAATGACGAGATTTCTTAATGACCACGGTTTTAGTTATGCTCCAGAAGCTTTGGGTTCAATGGAGTATTTAAGAACGCGCTATCATATAACGTTAGGTGTTTTAAG
>CAILAO010000707.1 GCA_903832105.1 uncultured Pseudomonadota bacterium
CAATTCAGCTTTGCAGTTTGCCTCAGCCGGGACGACCAAAGGTTACTTTGGTTACTCAGCTTCAGGGACTTCGGGACTCGCCTTCACCAACGCTGCTGGATCGGCGGTTAACATGATGATTACTGATGCCGGCAACGTCGGAATTGGCACGGCGAGTCCCTCGGCAAAATTGGATGTCGCCGGGGAAGTTAAATTTGGAAACACGTCTGCAACATGCGATACATCTAAAGACGGTCAGCAACGCTACAACAGTTCGATTAAAAACATGGAGTTTTGCAATGGGTCTGCATGGACACCCATGACTGCTCGAGTTTACGCCGATGGCAGCACACAGAGTCGGGCTTCAATATCATGTTATCAGCTTCACCAAGATATGCCGCATCTTAACGATGGAGCATACTGGATTGATCCGAACGGCGGTTCAACCGCTGACGCTTTTCAAGCGTACTGTGACATGAGTGGTGACGGTGGAGGATGGACACTTGTGGTTGGTATCAATGGCGCCAACCAGAATCATATGAATGCGAGTGCTGTCACCCCGAGCGAAATCGTTTCGCCAAGCGGTTTTGGTAAGTACGATGATGCGACTATCAATAGTCTGAAAAGCGGGGCTGAGCCTGCTTTTCGCTTACGGTGTGGGCCTGAGAAAGGATTTTTTAGAAAAAATTGCGCTTTTGCGGCAGCAACTGCCATTTCGAGCATTTGTACTGATATGTCTTACACACACGATGGCCGTTTCACTGGCCAATATGTCCAAAATACCAGTCAAAGGGGGTTTTCGCAGGGAGACCTCGGGACTAATAATCGAGTGATTTATGGAGACGTGACGACGAATGGATGTGACACATACATTTTCGGTTGGAATCGAATTGGTAGTTTGTGGGTACGCTAACTTGAAAAATAATTCTTAAAGGATCGTGCAAAGTGGCAAAAAAGTAATATTAGCCAGCGTCTTAATTTCGTTAGTTTCTTGCAAACAAAGCCCTTGGCCGCCATACTTAGACAAATACAGATGCAAGCTTTTAAGCGATCCTGACTTTCCACTTTTTACCTCGACAGGAATGATATGCCCATCTCTGACCAAAAGGAAATCAACTTCTGCAGTAGAGCATTTTTTCTGCCTTTTCCAGTAATAGAGTTGTCTATCCTCACTGGCAGTATCAGATTCTGCTAATAACTGTTGACCAACAAATTGTTCCGCTAACCGTCCTTCATAACTTCGCAGTGGGTCTTCCATGACGTCTTTCGACTGAAGTCCGGCTAATCGTTGTCCAAGACCTATATCTAAAAATATTAATTTAAAGTGTTTGTCGTTAGCCTCTGCTCCCAGATATTTAACGGCGCTTTTTTGAAGGCCCTTGAGCCGCTTTTGCAAAGGCCTCCCCGAGAGTTCCGAGAGCTCCTTTTGTAATAAGTTCGACTCCAGTAATCTTTAGCTCGTCTTCAGGTGCTTTTTGAGCCAATCGCGATACATGTTCCTCTGCTCTTGACTTAACGAGAGACTCTTCCTCGATAGCTTTAAGAGAAAGGCTGATGCGCTGATTTTCCGGGTCAACACTGAGGACCTTCACCCTAACAGTGTCGCCAATTTTCACAATTTGCCCGGGGGTATGAACGCGTCTTGTGGCCGACATTTCAGAGATATGAACAAGACCTTCGAGACCAGGCAGGACTTCAAGGAAAGCACCGAACGTCATGAGTCTCGTCACATATGCCGAGACAATATCACCAACCTTAACGCTTCCAGCCATGGTTTCCCAGGGTGTTTCTCCCGTCTGTTTCAAACTTAAGAGAATCCTCACTTTTTCTTTAGTAGGCTCTACCTTCAGCACTTTCACCTTCACACGCTGACCCGTCTGAAACGACTCCTTCGGGTCGTCGCGCCTACTCCATGAACACTCGCTCACGGGCACCAAACCTGTCAATCCTCCTCCAATATCGACAAAAATTCCAAACTTCTCGATCTTTACAATGGTCCCTTCACGGATCTGCTCGGGTGTGAGTTCTGCTAGTATCGATTCTCTCTCAAGCTCAGCAACTTCTCGCTGCAAAGCCGCGCGAGAGAGAACAACATCTCGCCCATGAAGCCTTGTGATGCGAAATTCAAGCGTCTGGCCAATGTAATTGCTCGCGGGCTGTTTTGGCCCTGCTTCCATAAATGAAAACGGGACAAACCCTCTTCCCCCGGGAATATCAACATCAAAGCCGCCTTTGTTTTCGCCCGTCACCTTGCCTCGCACGGGAAGACCTGTTGCATAAGCCTCTTCCAAAGCAATGTGATCAAGCTCTCTTCCCTGCAGAGCCTTGCTCAAAAGTATTTCCGAACCGGACATTTTCACGACATACAGTGAAAGAATATCTCCCGATTTTAAACTCTTCTTCTCTTCGTCATTAAATTCCTCAAGACCAATGATCGCTTCCGAACGTCGTCCGATATCGCAAAAAATAGATTCCCTGCCGATAGAAACAACGCGTGCTTCACAACGTTCTCCAACACTGAGCGAAGCAAAACGTCCACCACCAGCCTGTTTTAAAAGACTTGCAAATTCACTGCTATCCCCTTCCTCACGACGTCCGCCCTCCAACTCATCAAGAAAGAGATCATCATCGTCTCTTTTGTCACCAGTAAATCGCTGCCGTCCCATAGACTCTCCTTCCAGCAAAAATCAACAGAGCATACGCCCTAACATAGTGATATGTAACAAAGCAATTGGCAAGGTTATAAATCAATAAAAAAAAGACTAAAGTTTCGATAAGAAAATACCGACAGCCTAGTCCAGGCAGGGGTTTTCTTTGAGAAAACCTTAAACCTCGCACGAACTTGGAGGATGGGCCTGTACCTGGTGGACACCTTCGGCAACGAGGTGCTGCTGCACGCCGAGGCACCGGGCTGCTTCGGGGCGATGCCACTGCGGCCCTCGCCGCGGCCGCCCCTCATCCCACCCCGCC
>CAILAO010000708.1 GCA_903832105.1 uncultured Pseudomonadota bacterium
AATGATTATTAAGTGGAGCATGTCAGTTATCTACGTTTTTCTTGGTTCGCTGATCTCGCTTGTGGTTACAGCAATTTTCATAAGCTTTACTTTTCTTAAAAAAGGGAAGAAAACAGCACTTTTTTGATATCGTAATGTTAAAAAATGAGATAATAATTAATAGAGAATTATTTTAGGAAAAGAGAATGAAGTATATTTCAAGGTCGGTTTTTATTTTCCCGCTGCTGATGAGCCTGTGGTGCTCAAGAGCTTTCGCTTCCGAAAAAAGCAGCGCGGTAGTTGATTTTATCAACTTTTACGCCCTGGCTTTACACTCAATTGGATTTAGCGAGGAAGATGTTCATTCGTTGGAACCAGTGGCAGGGTCGCTATTTTGTTTTTTAATTATATTGACTATTGGGTTGTTTTATCGTAGGAGCTTTCGAAAAAACGAGGAGGTCTTTCCTGAAGAGAAAATCTCTTTGCGGTTTTTTATTGAGATAATGATAGATGTTCCATACGGTCTTGCAAAAGATTTTTGTGGAAAGGACTTCAAGTCCTTTCTGGCGTTGCTTTGCGGGTTGTTCGTTTTTATTCTGGTGTCAAATTTAAGCGGACTAATTCCCGGATTTCCACCGCCGACAGAAAATATGAACACCAATTTGGCTATGGGAATTTCGGTGTTTCTTGTTTATAACTACGCTGGAATAAAAGAGCACAAAATAAAGTATATAAAACAGTTCATGGGACCAATATTGCTGATGGCGCCGCTGTTTTTCGTGATTGAAATCTTCAGCCACCTTGCAAGACCTTTTTCGCTTAGCCTTCGTCTTATGGGAAATATTTTCGGGGATCATTTGATACTCACAGTGTTCACCGGATTAACATATATTATTTTTCCAGGTTTATTACTGTTTTTTGGGCTTTTGGTCGCTTGTGTACAGAGTTTTGTGTTTACTTTGCTGAGTGGTGTATACATCTCTATGGCGATATCACATGATCACTAAAGAAAAGGTGTTCATTATTTAAACATTTTTTATAGGGTGCAGCTCGATGAGAAAAGTATTGTTGGCAGTTATGACATTAGTTGGGTCTTTTTTAGTTAGCTCTTTGGCGCTTGCAGAAGGCGGTGATGGTGCATCGGTGGTGACAGCGGCGGGACTAATTGCGCTTGGATCGGGCCTTTGCATGGGCATAGCAGCTTTTGGAGCAGCTACTGGACAAGGGCGGGCAGTAATGGCCGCTGTTGAGGGAATTGCAAGAAACCCAAACGCTAAAGATCAGGTTTTTTTGCCGCTCATTCTTGGCCTAGCATTTATGGAATTCCAGGCATTAATGGGATTTATCATCGCAATCCTATGGTATCTAAAATAGGGATTTTGCAATGAGCTGTGTAAACGCGGCACACTAATTTTATATCAAAAAACACACCGCTTTTAATTCGAAATCGCTTGAGTTCCCTTTGGCTCTAAGTTTTTGCGGTGATTTAGTGGTTCGCTCAGGGCGTTTTTGGAAATGGCTGGCTTGGTCAAGAGGCTGAATGTCTCGGAGACGACGAGTTAAATTTTTGTGAAAAGATCACGAATATACCTCAAAAATGAGCAGAGAGCCGCGTATACGCCCTCGGTTTGATCGCGGCCACAGTGTTTTGCCCAGTCTTTCGACAACCACATGATATTATTGTATAAGCAGAATGTTTCACGTGAAACATCAAAAATCTCATGAGAGTAAAAAAACAAGAAAACATGTTACCTTTTTTTTGTTTGCCTGCTATGATCTCGAATTAAATCGTTGTTAATCTGTTTCAGGAGGGTTCATATGGCGCGTGTGATTGCCGTTTCAAACCAAAAGGGCGGTGTTGGGAAAACAACGACAGCAGTCAATTTGGCCGCATGCCTGGCAGCCGCAGAAAAAAAGGTCTTGCTGATTGATATGGACCCGCAAGCCAACGCAGGTAGTGGGCTCGGAATTTTGAAGAGTGACGTTAAAACGTCGATGTATAATGTCCTTGTTGAAGAGGCGCCTTTAAAAGACGCTATTCTACAAACGGAATTAAAGTTTTTACACTTTGCTCCAGCTACACAGGACCTAATCGGTGCCGAGATTGAATTAGTAACTGTCATTGGAAGGGAAGCTCGCCTTAAAGACGCATTGGTTTCAATCAAGGATTTTTATGATTTTATTCTTCTCGACTGTCCACCGGCCCTCGGGATTTTAACGGTCAACGCTCTAACAGCAGCAAATTCAGTGTTAATCCCTCTTCAGACTGAATACTATGCCATGGAAGGGCTATCTCAACTTTTAAAAACTATTAATTTAATCAAAAAGCGTTTAAACCCAGATCTCGAAAGAGAGGGTATCCTACTGACTATGTCCGACAGGAGAAATAATCTTTGTCAACTTGTTGAACAAGATATTCGTGCGCACTTTAATGACGAAGTGTTTCCCGTCGTTATCCCAAGAAATGTGAAATTATCAGAGGCCCCGTCTCATGGAAAGCCAATTATTCTCTATGATATCAACAGTACGGGCTCTCTTGCTTATATGGAAGTTACAAGACAGCTTGTCATGCGGCATGAGAAAAAAGTTGAGACAAACTCTTCAGAAAATGTGAAACCGGACGTTCTTAACGGGAAGCTTATTTGTTCAAAGCGCTTTCAAAAAGGAGAGAAATTAAACCATGGTTTACCAGGATAAACCACAACAAGAAAAAGTATTCGTGAAAAAACCTGCTCTTGGAAAAGGGATCCATTCGCTCTTAGGTGATCCTGAAGACGTCGTTTCTTCTGATATTCCTCCTTTGGACGATTCAAAAGATAGAGTCCTCAGACTGCCTTTATTTAAAATCGAAGGCAACCCCCACCAGCCAAGAAAAATATTTGAGGATGAAGCTCTTCAAGAGTTGGCGCGCAGTTTAAAGGAGAATGGTTTTTTACAACCTATTCTTGTTACAAAAGGTGAAAAACCCGATCATTACGTGTTAATTGCTGGGGAACGTAGACTCAGGGCGGCAAAGTTGGCTGGTTTTGAAACAATTCCGGCAATACTCAAGGAGGGCGGTTCTGACGAATTGCTGCGTCTAGCGCTTATCGAGAATATTCAAAGAGAGGATTTGAATATTATTGAAGAAGCGGAAGCATATGATTCCCTAATTAAAGATTTTGGTTTAACCCAAGAGCAGTGTGCGTCTAACGTAGGAAAGGATCGTTCTACGATTACAAATGCCTTGAGGCTCCTTTCATTACCGAAGGAAATTCAAGATGACCTGTTGGATGATCGTTTAACAATGGGGCATGGTCGAGCTCTTCTGTCTCTTGAGGACCCAAAAATAATGTTAAAGGCAAGAGACGTTGTACTTAAAAAGGGCTTTAGCGTTCGCGATACTGAACAACTTTGCAAAAACTTCAAGAAGTCGCCAGATTCGGCAGACAAGTCAAAGCCTGAGCATAAAGACAAAGCGAACT
>CAILAO010000709.1 GCA_903832105.1 uncultured Pseudomonadota bacterium
CATACTATCTGGATTTGCATTGTATGCATCATCGATGATTGTGAGCGAACCCTTTTTATGGGTATGAAAGCGTCCTCCACCTCCAATGTTTTCAATTTTTATTAGTGACATCGCTTGAGCAGTTTTCTCCACACTAACACCTGATGCGAGCGCTATTGCTGCTGCGGCGGCAAGATTAATCGGATAAGCGCTGTGCGCGAATGAAAATCTAATTAAATATTCTCGTTTGTAAATTTCAAATCTAACAATCATCTGCGGAGCTGCACTTGCCGAATCCCTCGCCAACTCAACATTTCGCACTGATACATCCGCGTCGCAAGAACAACCAAAAGAAACAAACTTTTTCCCGGATCTTTTTGCGGCTGTGATGATGCGGTCATCATCGCAAAACGCTACCAAAGCCGCCCCCGGTGCGCTATCAGTAAAAATCTCAAGCTTCGTTTTTGCTATCTTTTCAACACTTCCAAACTCTCCAAGGTGAGCCGAGCCTATATTAAGGCATGCCACGACATCAGGCGTTGCGAGCTTAGACAAAAACGAGATATCCCCTTCATGCCTTGCCCCAAACTCCAGCACAACATACTTATGGTGGTCGGTCAGTTTTAGGAGGGTGAGAGGGACGCCGATCTCATTATTATAACTTCCGGCGGCAGAAAACGTGGGGCCGATACTCGAAAAAAGAGCCGCCGTCAACTCTCGGGTTGTTGTTTTTCCCGTTGAGCCCGTCAGTGCAATTACTTTTAATGTTTTATGTAAAAAGCGCGCATGGTGCGCAATCCTTTGCAATGCGGTCAAGGTGTTTTTTACCGGAACACCGTGCTTCAGCTCTTTCTCGCTGAGGTTCTTTATCCTATCAAGTTCATAAAAAAAGCCTGCTACTTTTTTATTAAGAGCATCCTTTATAAATTCGTGCCCATCAAAAGTCGCACCCCTCAGAGGGATGAACCAATCTCCTTCTTTTAAAGTTCGCGAATCAGTTGATATCAAACCAATAGTTGGTGGCGGCATGACGGGAAAGATATCACCGACTATCACGTCTTGAAGCCACGATCGATAATGATTCCAGTTAATATTCATAAAAATCCTCTGGTTTTGCATTATATTATGATGCGATACTATTTCCCAGTATTTATTCACGTGGAGATCGAAGAATGACCTCTCGATATATTTTAGCCATTGATCAAGGAACGACTGGTTCGACTGTTTTAATTTTGAAAATTGCGTTCTCAAACCATGGGACCAGGGCCTCCATTATTGGTAAATCCACCGTTGAGTTTCCTCAGCACTATCCAAAACTGGGCTGGGTCGAACATGATCTAGATGACATCTGGAGATCTGTTCGCGCGGCGTCTGTCAAAGCCCTTGAAGAAGCGAGCCGAAACGACTCTTTATTCAATCCCGCAAGGCTCACAGCAATCGGCATCACGAATCAAAGGGAAACTTTGTGCGTCTTTGAACCGGAAACCAGTCGTCCGCTTCATCACGCAATTGTCTGGCAATGCAAACGAAGTCATGACATATGCGACAAACTTAAAAAGAAAGGTTTAG
>CAILAO010000710.1 GCA_903832105.1 uncultured Pseudomonadota bacterium
TCAGAAAAGAGATCACGATTAAGCCATAAGACAATGACGAAGACTAAGTCTAAGCGCTAGAATGGTTTCAGGCTAATTGAGTACACTAGAATCACGAGTAAAAGTTTTTAATCCCGATGGCGCTCAGTTTTGCGTTTTCGCTTTAACTTTGAAAAAGTATGTTCTGCTATCAAAAATCCATTGGCCATCGACATAAGTTCCGCACATTCCTAGACTAGGACGTGGATTGCATCTTGAATACAAACCCACGATGTAGCCGTCCGAAGTGAAGCTATGCAAGGATTGAACAACATCGAGTGCCGCGGGATCTCCTTCATTCACGGAACCTTCTGCATATGGCGTCCAGGTCACTCCCTCGTCGACGCTTATAAGGATTGCTAGGACGCTTCCCTTGTCAGTGTTTTTTGTGGAAACGATATAGAGAGGCCCGCCTAGATTTTTAGGATCGGTGACAAAATGTCCCTGCCCTGCGATACCGTTCCAATCGGGTTGGATGTCGACATCGCGTTGCCCGTTTGAAAAATTATAACGCGAATAGTGTGTGCGGGCTCCTGGATGCATGACGCCCCAAATTTGGTAGGAAATGTGGAGTTTGCTGTTTTTAAGGAGCATATCGCCAAGCCAATTATGATCTCCCTCTTCATTACTAGGATGATCTTTAGGAAACGTGACCATAGTACCGGGACCGGTGGGGTCATTGACGATCGGTAATGTCATCGATTGTCCAGCAAAGTTTTTCCATGAACTTCCGCTGTCATCAGAATAAACAAAGCTGATGTTGCGATAAAGGCGCGGCTCACCGGAAGCTGTTCCACTCAAGCCTCCACGTTCTGTCACCCATCCTGCAACCATTCTGGAACCTTCCGCGACCACGTGAGGATACATAATTTTGGCCGTGCTTCCATCTCTATTCATCGGAATTGCGCGATCAATTCCACCGCTGAGTCCAATGGTATAAAAACTATTAACTGTGGGAAAGCCAAACGTATTAACGCCGTTGTAGGTGTAGTAATAAAGTTTTTTCACACTCGGATCGAAAACAAGTCTGAATTTGTCGGAGTTGCCATTGGGAATCGCAGAGACCTGCGGATTCTGATAATTACTTGCGGCATCAAAGCGAAATAGTCTTGCATCCCTCGGAAAGCCGAGCAACCAAGTATGCGAGTCAGGGTCACCTGTTGCCAGAAAAATATTTCCTTGATCGTCGCTATCGATGGCCGGTGCATTACAGACTTTGCAGGTTTCTTCAAAGATCTTTTCAAAACTTTTCCCGTCATTTCCAACGCGCATCAAACGCCAGATGGTGCTACTGCCTTCCACAGACACTTCTCCGGAGGCGAGGCTTGTTTCGTACCTCCGTGGAGCATAAGTAAAAAAGACACCATTTTTATTTTGCGTTACGAGGTATTTGGCAACATTGTGAAGAGAAGTGTGGGTTACCTTGTCTTCGACGAGAATAGATTCAACTGGACAAATTTCGGACCCTGCGCTTGGTGTACAGCCGACGGAATCATCCGGAACTGTTTGCGTGCCATCCCCATCTGGATTTTCCGGATCTTCCGGATTTGTCGGATCTACGGTAGTCGTCGGTGTTGGGTTTGTGTTTTTGGGGGTTTTTCGAGTCGAATCGCTGGTTGAACCACAAGCATAAAACCACGCCCAAATTGAAGATGCTACGACAAGGCTGAGAAAAACAGGTTGTATTGTTTTGAAGTTTCTATTGTTCACCATAAGACTCTCCCTCGTGCAAATCGAACTCACACTTGCGCTTATCGGCAAAAAGCCAGAAAAACTTTAGATCAAAGTAAGGGTAGGTCTAATGGTCTCTTCTAGATTAAATAATTATCAATAAAAACGTAGAGTTGCCGAGGGCATAGCTGGCGTGCTTTTTTTTCAATTATCTCGGGCCCACATCGTTTCTTTGACCATTCAAGGGAGCGCCCAAAAAAGACGGCCATTTCGAAGGATCAATGCCTTTAAATACCTTCGCTTGAGATTCGTAGTAATTTCCCACCGCACGGAAACTAATTTCTTTTTGAGTTTCACGATCTGTTTGAGGTGTCGGTGTTGGAGCTGGTTGAGAACCACTTGTTTGTGACTGCATTTGATGTGTGATGGCTGAGATCAATTCTTCACCAAAAAAGTACCCTGCCTCCGGTGCACCGAGAAGGTTACTATTGTCAATGGCGAGTGAAACAAGAGGAGAGGTTTCTGTGTACGCCCCACAATGCTGATAGTCAAGGCTTGACGCCGAAAAAAGGTTATTAGCCATTTCGATAGAAAATCCAAAAGTCATTTTATTCTCATGAATCGATTCATCAACTTTGGTGTTAGAGGTCATGCTAAGACACGCAGTCCGAACGATTGAAGATTCAAGCCTTGAGTGTATGAACTTGACGTCAGTTCTGTTTTGGCCTGAATCAAGCTGCAGATAAACATCTTTAAAAGATGTATCCTCAAAAACAAGACTATTCATCATGTTTAAGATATTTCTCTCAAGGTTGCCATTTTGAAATTCTGCGTATTTTATTTTGCTCTGACTATTGTTAAAAACTAACCAACCGTCGTTCAAATCCCAAACAACAGGATTCTCCTTTGTACCATTAACTTCTAAGTTCCCGTTAAAGGACCCAGACCCTCGAATTGTAACTCCCTCTTCGACTGTAAAAAGGTCGTAAAAAGCGGTCCCAAAGTTTGAAAGTTGACTGTCTACTGCTTGTGTTGCCGATCGTGCATAATCATGCTCATCAAAAGATTTATAACTGGACGACACGAGACGCAATTTGTATGCTCCTGTGGAGGAGTTCGAGGGATTTGGTATATCATTTGATTGATCAGTACCGCTTGCAGAACCAGAAGTGGTTCCAGCTTCCTGCTCTGGAACTTCTGCCGAGATAGGCTTATCTGCAACTGCACCGTCAACTTTTGAGAACAAACTACTTTCTACAAGAGCAACCTTTTCACCCTTCTTAATTGTAACGGGTTCGAAGTGTCTGCCATAGAGAATTCTCCACGATGTATCAAGATCGACAGCAAGATAGTTAACTTCGATGGGAATACTTTGCTTCGCGGATAGATCTTGAAACGTGAAAATAAGCCCGAAATAGCCATCTTGCGTATGTTTTAAAGTAATCTGCTTTTGTACGGGAATCCACTTCCTAAAAAGCGCTGCGGCACTATCTTCAACAACACCCAATGTTGGCTCGATACGCATATAACGGACACCGGGAAGGGTTTCGATATCGAGAACGACCTCATGTCCTCGAACTAAAAAACCATCGTCACTTCGCACCTTGATTTGGCCGTTAGGGTAAGGATACTCTTGAAGTGTTAGGTTAAGGTCATAGCGTCCTCTACTTTGGATTTCGAGTTCAGCAATTTCCTCAGGCATGTAGGCCACGCTTCGAGCGATTGCCCTGAGTTTATATCTCCCGGGTGGTGCTAAAAGATTGAACGTACCGTCAACATCTGTTGTGGTGCGAAACGGTGTGAACGCCAAAGACACAATCGTGCCCTCAGCTATAAGTTCGTCTGAAAGCGTGATTTTACCAGATACTTGAACGAGTTCATCGAGTATGATCCGTTCATTTTCTACCAATTGGCTGTTCTTTGCCGTTATTTCAAGAAATTTCGCGGGACCTTCAGTCGACGTCACGATTACAAAGTGGGTTGCAGGAGTGAGTGTTGAAAGATAAAACCCACCCTTTCCATTGGTCGTTCCGACAAGCATGCCATCAAGATAGACACGCGCTCCGCGGGCAGGGTATCCGGAGCCGTCTACTACCCGACCAAGAAATCCTCCGTATATCGAAGGTGGAACAAAGTCAACACCGTAAATACTGAGATAGCGGTTACGGCCATCTTCGAGAGAGCCACCTCCGCAAGAAGTAAAAATAAACATGTAAAAAAGAAAACTCCCTATCATATGTAGACCTTGACTCATAAATCACCTCATTTAGAGCTAAAATAGAATTCCCGCAAACGCAGAACCAGTGGCCGGCTGAAGCGGATTGGTTTCCCCCTCGATTTTTAAGCCTTGTTTTTTTGCCGTTGGAATGACCGAGGCCCCAATCCCCGAATAAATAGGGCCAAAAAGATCAAAAAATCTTGTTTGAAATGAAACCGTTGGATATGTCACGAAGGCTTTTTGTTTCATGTTTTCAAATGCACCATTCGAAAGCGAGCGATCGACGGTTAGTCTTTCAATTCCAAGTCCCAAAGAAAGTCCGATTTTTTGTGTCGGAAAATATCCAAATGCGATGTCTCCATGAATCGTAGACATTTGGATCTTCACACTATTCTCCTCAAAATCGACCTGCTTTTTCTTTGAAATGGCTGTCGCGTGGTAGGCGAACGAAGCTGCAAAGGGAGTTCCAAGGACATCGGAAGCCCTTATGGTGACACCTGGAGCCGCCATGTCTTTTCCTCGCAAAGAATCGAAACTCCTAGGCGCTGGTAACTGTGAAACGCCAAGTTCAATGCCATACGCCGGAGGTCTTTGTAAAAGAGACGAAACTGAATAGGCGCGACCGGAACGTAAAAAGATGCTGTGATCTACGATCGGAGTTTCGCTATTACGCGGGTCAACTAGAGTTACATGAACGTGACCGTTCGAGGCTAGCTTCGGCTCCCACAGGGTGCCTTTAAGATTCCCATCTACAAATAGCTGAAGATTTCTGAATTGCTCGTTATCGGCGAAGATCATAGGTTCAGGCTTTTTGCTAACCTTCCCGTTTAATATGATGGGATCCATACCCTCTAGGTTAATGAGGGCTGTTGGGGTTTGAAGCCCCCTAGTAAAATCGTAAGTTTGAGACCTAGCATATTCATGGGCTTCGAAGAGTGAGATAGCACCGTCTTCATTGCTGTCATTTTTAGAAAGTCCTTCAAGCAGAAAGTGCGTATAGATATCGTTTCTAAGTTTGTTATCTTCCCTCGCGGGCTGTCCCCAGGTACTTGCTGAAAGCACCATCATGGCAGAAGAAGCCTCATGAAGGGGCTGTTGAAAAAAGTCTGCTTTCATTGAGCTTAGCTCAGTTTGAATTTTTTCTGGAAGTTGCGATTTCCCGGTTCCTGAATGGCAAAGCGCGAGAATCAAGGCCTTTCGCTTCGATCTGAGGCGTGATAGCCTTTTTTGAAGATAATCCACTGAAAGAGCTGTTTCAGAAACCTGATCAAATCTCGTGTCGCGGAGAACAGTGAACGCAGAGAGAGTCTTTCCATTCTGATAATCAAGTGTTCCGTGGGTCGAGAAGTATACGAGGATGATGTCGTCTTCTGAAGTGTTCTTTGCTTCGAGTTCATTGAGGGCGTCGATTGTAGACTGTATAGTCGCAGCCTCGTTGAGAAGGGCGATATATTCGTCGCCCTTCATTTGATTATGATTTCTTAAAAATTCTCTAAAATCGTTCACGTCTTTTGCGGGAAACTTCAGCGGTCTAAACTTTTCGTCGTCAAAATTCTCTATGCCGACAAATAGCGCGAGACGTTTAGCCCCAAAGGCTTCCTGGACTTTGTCTTTCGGAATCACAATGGTCGAAACGCCTCCCGTGACTCCAAAAGCGACGCCGTTAAGTAAAAAAGCAATTACAAACGCCCAATAATTACGGCTGCACGACTTCAAGTTCAAAGCGAGATTCATGATCTTCTCCTCGTTCATTTTTCTTCTGGGTAGCTACCAGAACAAACGTATATCGACCTGGAATTGATGGCGTATAGGCGATATATGAATTTCCAGCCCTTAAGGCGGCTTTTTGCGACGAAAGCAGATATGCAGACGTAATCGCGTGTTCTTCGCCATTAGGTGTAATGACGCTAAGATCGATCGGGATGGAATATCCTTTTTTTGTTTGAAATGGATTCGCGGCTTCGATCGAAAATATAAGTGATTTTCCAAGAGGAATTTTCATATTTTGATACGCTGCTGAAGGAAGCTTATGTTCATTGACCACGGCAAGTTTAAGATGAAGCTTTGGAATAACTGGCGCCAAATCTTCCTCAGCAGTTCCATCTTTCACGGACTGACCCGAAAATATCGGTTCAAGATTACGCACCAACTCAGTTTTGTTTAAGATAATCCCAAGAAAAATCGCGGCCGCAAAGGTCAAAACAAGAGAAAATTGCCATGAAGTCCTTTTTGGACGAGCCTTCGTTTGAGTTTTTTCTTTGGGAAGACCTGATGCGATGTTTTCCCAGACGCGCTCAGCAAACTCGTTGTCGAGTTCAAACTGAGAAAGATCTTGGCACGTCAAGTGAAGAGGCTCCTGCCGTGCTAAAAATGTCTCGATTCTTTTTTTGAGAAACGTATTACGCATCCTGTCGATCGCTAATGACATCATTTGGCACCTCCTGCCTGGGAAGCGACTTCAAAACATCTGCTTTTGTCTTCTTCAGGTAATAAGGTTTGAAGTGGTTTCCTAATGATTGAATCTTTGCTCCAACGCTTTAATTCTTTTTCTGCCTTTTTTCTAAAGCGGCTGAGCCATGTTGTGAGAGTCGAGATGTTGATACCGGTTTGTTCACTAATGGTAGATAGTGATTCTCCGTAAATATAAAAACTCGTGATAACCCGTCCTTGATCTTGCCCATGAGAGCTTCTCGAATGATCCTGAATTGCTGTAAGAAGTTTTTGAGTCAAATCAATTGCAGCGACTTGTTCATCAATAGGACTACGCGACTCGTCAGGAATGAATTCTTCTGGGGAGACGGGACCGTTAGGTGATTCTTGATCATGTCCCGCCGTAAGGAGAGATGGAAACCTCTTCTTAGCCTCAAGAAATCGTCCAAAACGTCGGCGTGCAATTGTTAAAAGCCACGCAACCTCGGCATTATTTGACTTTAGACTTTCCCACGACTTAAAGGCTTCGGTGTAAGTATCTTGAACGATGTCTTCTAAATCTTCCTTTTTATCGATTCCAAAACGTCTAAGATGAGAAATGACCAGCGGAAGAGTTTTCTTGTAAAACTCTTTATAAAGAATATGCTGGGTTGAAACGCCAATCACCGCTTCCCCCGAGGTGATAAATTACTTTAAAAGCATCCTATCATAATAGTAAGTGCGCCCAACACGCATCTTTATTGCAAAGATTTTTTCCTGTGGCTGAGACAAAGCCGAAGTAAAAACACACTTACTCAATGTGGGGCCGATTCCGGAAGGCTTAAGATTAAAATTTTTCAATTTTTTTACAAAGAGTGATGGAGGAATATCATGAAAAGAGTAGCTTTTTGTCTGGTTTTTGCGTGTTTGTCACTTTCGTCAGTAGTCTTTGCTCAAGGGGATGGATCAACCACTGGAGGTGGATCAACCACTGGA
>CAILAO010000711.1 GCA_903832105.1 uncultured Pseudomonadota bacterium
TCATACGATCGGAAACTAATGAGCTTCTTCCCCACATCTCTTTGTTAGTGAGCGATCGTCCTGAAATGAGAAAAACTGGACTTTTTTTGAGCGAGCGTGAAGTGCCGCTCGACTGGCAAGATAGACTTCTGGTGAACTACGTCAGCAAGAAAAGCTTTTTAGATCGCAGTCGTAGTTTAGCTGAGGATCTGAAGCGTTCCAAAATAGGCCAAGAAAGCGGTATCGTCGAAAGCGATAATGTCGTGCTCATTTTAACAAGGATGTACTCGGGCACTCTTGATGTCCAAAACACCCCAGTAGGGCGTGTTGAAGGCGGCTATACGATCGTCTCGCTTGTTAATAGCGTTATAACTAATAAGTGGCTTCATGTTGCACGTGGAGAGATATTACTCATCTGGCTTTCTTCCTTCATAGGATTCATCATTGGCGCTAGAGTATCAGCATTCACGAGACTGATCATTAGCCTGACTTTTTTGGTCTCCGCCATTTCCCTCAACAATTTGACTTTAGCTTACACGGGTACGATTTTACCATTACTTCATCCTCTCATCGCCTGGTTACTGACACAGCTGTTCATTCCGGAAGGACTTTTTTCAGGTCTCGAAAGAAAAACGCTGGAATTAAATCAAGTTCTAAAGCAGACCATGCCCCCGGTAAAAGTTGAGAAGATCTTGAGTAATCCTGATCTTTTGCTGCAATCAAGAGCTTCGGAGCAAATTGTCACAATTATGATTATCAGTGTTGTAGGACTTGATCAAGCTTCTCTCAAACAACCGCCTGCCGCCACCTTTCTAGACTTACGCAATATAGTTAACGATATCAGAGGGATTGTTCATAGCTATGGCGGCATTATAGACAGAACACTTGGCGACGGCATTTTGTGCTGTTTTGGATATACGTTAGGAAACGAATCTTTTGATATGCAGTTTTCCAGCAATCACGCTGAAATTGCACTTTCCAGTGCCAGTGAAGTCCAAGAATCAGCACTAGCTCGCGCCCTTGTTGCACGTGAACGTGGGCAGCTCATTTACCCATTAAAATGCGCGATCAACACATCTCAAGTGTTGGTTGGCAATGTCGGTGAAGGTTGGAACTTTGATTTTACCCTTTTGGGCGGTGGAGTTGATCATGCCAAGCGGTATCTGGAAGAGTGTCCCCCGTTTAAGGCAATTATCGGTTCCGCTACATTCAATCTTCTTTCGTCACAATTTCAAAAAAATTGCACCCCAATCAAGGTTAGAATCAAAGGCTCACCCGATTTATCTGATGTTTTTGAATACGATCCCCTCAAAGAGAAAGCTAACGAGGTGTTAAAAATTTTGTGAATTCTGGAGGAATCTCCGCCTTAAAGCGCAAGAGTTCTTGAGTTACCGGATGAATAAATCCAAGAATTGTAGCGTGCAGAGCTAATCGTTTTTGCCTCCAAGAAGGGTGGTTTGACATGGGAACACCATATCTCTGATCTCCAATAATGGGATGTCCTGCTTCGGCAAAATGAACACGGATCTGATTTCTCTTCCCAGTTTCCAAATTGACTCTAACGTAAGTTGTGTCTTTAAGAAAGCTTTCGACGCGAAATTTCGTGATGGCGAGCTGCCCCTCACTTTTGCGTTTTACAGACTTCTGATTAAGACTCTGGTCGGTTTCTAGGTAACTTTCAAAAACGCCCTGTCTTTCCTTTAATTTTCCCGCCACAATCGCGGCATATTCCCGCTCGGGTTTATGCGCCTTAAACTGCTCGATCAGTTGATCCGCAATTCTCTTCGATTTTGCAAAAACCAAAAGCCCTGATGTATCACGATCCAAACGATGGACAACAAAAGCACGCGAGCCGCCCTTCTTGCTAAACCTAAAGTACGTCTCGACGGCATCAAGCACCGTATTCTTTTCGTCCTGGTTCGGGACCGTTAAATAGCCAGCTTCTTTGTCAATAACGATGAGATGTAGATCTTCATATACCACCTTAAAAAGTCGCGTCTGGTAAGGCCTGGGAAGCTCTTTATAACGCCTCGCGGGATCGTGCCAAACCTCAATCAAGTCCCCCTTTTCCACGATCCCACCCGCATCTTTGCAAGGTTCCCCGTTTAGAACGACGCAGCCGTGATCAAAGAGACCTCGGATATCAGATCGAGACCTTTTCATCTGCGTATGAATAAAGGCGTCAATACGACCTTTAAAAAGATCAGTTACAGCTAGTTTTAGGTGTTCTTTGCTCATACTGAGGGTTCATTTGTTTACCTAAGGCATCACCAAATCAAACTCCACCGGAAAGTGACTCGATACTTCTTCGGCTTTTTCCTGAGTGAGCCCAAGGTCTGTCTTGAAATTGTAAACTTTCGTCCCGTTCGATACAACGTCATTTGTCGCGACTATTCGATCAAAGGCGCAGTCAACACCAGTCGCCACCATCGAGTTTACGTTGTTACCTATAAGCCATTTGTAGGAAGATCCTGAAATTCCAAGCTGCGCGATTTCATCTTCGCTAATATTGCCACAATCAGCATTGAAATCGCCCATAACAACGAATCGCTCAACGGCTAACTCAGATTGTACTTCCTTCGCCACGGCGTCTACTTTATTGAGTTCTCGCTTGGCATCAGTGGCCCTAATATGCATGCCCATTAGGCCGAACTCGAAGTCACCCTCTCTGAAAACAACTGAAAATGGTTCCCATTCAAAGACGTCATCAGCATCTTGGTATTGATATGTTCTCGCAACTGACAGTCTCGCGGAATTAAAGAAGAAGGCGTATTGTTCTTTATAGGCCGGAGCCCTCCCCACCCTGTCATTGATGACATAACGATAGGCTGCACCCGTACTATTGACCAAATTCATGAGATCATCTGCCGCCTCACCCGAAACATCTCTAACCTCTTGAAAAAGTATTACGTCATATCGTTTGATAATTTTTACGAGTGCATCCGAGACGTCGCTTTTTTCCAGCTTCGTGGTATCCAGCAAATCCGCATTAAACGCCGCAACCTTTATAATCTGACTCGGATGAACGTTCGCATTAGGCGATCCTTCCTTTTGAATCAAGTTTGCACTTTTTGATGCTTTCGTTTTTCCTCTGTTTTGATCAACTTTTGATTCGGCTACCTTTTCAGTTTCCATCGGCCTCTGGCAAGAAAAAACGAGACCAAAAATTAGCATCACTGGGATCAGTTTTACTTTCATAGCAACCTCCTCCGTCACGGAGGTGTTCGGATAATCGGTGGAAAACTTGAGAGCTTTAAATTTAAAAGAAGTTCAATGCATCAGAATTTAAGGGATTTATCTAAGAGAACGGGTTTGGTATTCGTCTAGTTCACGGTTATTTCTCACTTTTGTTGAACTTACTGAAATAATTGATATTAAAACATAATTGTATGCCGATATACTGGAAAGCTTCGCGTTTTTGAATAGTTGGACTTTACAAAACTGTAACCTCTTTTCGTTTTGCGCTACCAAA